>DYNS01000064.1 GCA_020720965.1 Anaerolinea sp.
CCCACCGAAACCTTCCCCCCTCTGCCGCCCCCGGAGACCCCCACCGAAACCTTCACCCCCTAATAAAAGCAAACACGGATGCCCGCAAGCATCCGTGTTTGGCTTAAAAACCGCGTTTACAACTTCGCAAACCGGCTCACCACCACTGCCGCGCCGGGCAAAGTCGCCTTATCCTTCAGC
Source organism: Anaerolinea sp. (assembly GCA_020720965.1). GTDB lineage: Bacteria > Chloroflexota > Anaerolineae > Anaerolineales > Villigracilaceae > UBA5195. Next base: position 181 of record DYNS01000064.1, read on the forward strand.
GTCATCTGCGCCGGGGCAGTCCCCATCTCTTTGGGCGCGCCCTGGAAGATGAAAATGGGCGTGCCTTCTGCCGCATTCGCCAGGCTGATGTATGCCTGACCGGTGAGATAGCCTTCACTATCCAACGAGCAGCTGCTTACCCATCCAATCACCTTCCCCTTTTTATCCACCACCGGGTCGCCATTGTGCGCCATACGAACCCCCTGCTCCGTAAAGCGGAAGCGCACCACCACACCCTTACGCGCCGCTTCGCGGGCAAGGAAAGCCTCGCGCCCAATGAACCAGGGCTTATACGGCTTCACATAAGAGCCAAACCCGCCTTCCGCCACGCCCAGGTCGCGCTCGCCAAACTTGCCAGAGCCAAGACCCATCTCGTGACCGTACAGCGGCAGCCCCGCCTCGGTGCGGAGCGAATCGCGGGCGCCCAAGCCCACCGGTTTTACCCCAAAAGGCTCGCCTGCCTGCAAAATGGCATTCCAAAATTCCGGGGCGCGGTTGGGGTGAACGAACAGCTCAAACGCCATCTTCTCGCCGGTGTAACCCGTGCGAGAGACAATCAGGTCAAAGCCGCCCACCACCGCATCGCACAATTCGGTGCGTTTTAGTTTCAATATCCGCCTTTTGGTTTCGGCATCCACGCCCATTGCCAGCAAAATATCGCGGCTTTTGGGACCTTGCAGCGCAATATCCACCCGCATTTCGTCCCCGGCAGCCGAATCGCGCAGGTTGCGTAGAACCGCCTCGTAGCCAAAAGTCCGCGCCCAGGGGCGGTTGTTATCAATCTTCACCTTGCCATCCCGCACGCTTTCCAGCCAGGTACGGTCTTTATCATCGTTGGAAGCGTTTACGACCACCAAAAACTTTTCTGCCCCGCGCCGGTACACCAGGGTATCGTCAATCACATCCGCATCCGGGGTAAGAAAATGAGTGTACAAACTCTCGCCGGGGCGCAGCCCGCCGCAGTCGTTGCCGCAGACGGTATCCAAAAACGAGGCGGCATCCCGCCCTAGAACTTCGTAAACGCCCATGTGCGAGACATCGAACAAGCCTGCCGCCTGCCGGGTTGCCAAATGTTCTTCCTTCACGCCAGAATACTGTACCGGCATCTCCCAACCGGCAAAGGGAACCATGCGTCCGCCCAGGGATTTGTGGACATCGTACAGGCTGGTACGCTTCAGCGTTCCTTCGGCATCTTGCCAGTCGAAAGCCGGTTTCGCCTCCCCGCCCTGGGTTTGGATGCCGATACACCAGGGTTTTGCCTGCCCCTGTGCTGCCGGGCGGAAGGAATGCCCCTGTGCCGCTTCGGCATCCCTCACCAAAACGGGACCGGGCAGCCGCGCCGGGTCAAAGTCGGCTTTGCCATCCAGCCGGAAGGAGATGTAGCCATCCGAAAGGTCGCGCAGCCAGGTGGCAACGCTCCCGGCATCTTCGGCGCGGACTGCCAACTGGTAAAGCCCTTCCGCCTGGCAGCGGAGTTCGCCTTCAAAAGTTCCGCGTGGGGTGGCGAGGGTTGTTTCGGTAACGGAGCCAGGTTTGAGGGCGGAGAGGTCGGCGCTGACAGCGTAATCTAAAAATTGGCGGACGCGCTCACCTTCCAGGGTGAAGATGCCCGTAGCGGAGAGGTCATCTACATAAAAGAAATGCGGGTAGACGGATTTTTCGTAGGCGAAATCCAGCCCGGCTTGCTCTGCCATCTCTCGAATTTGCAAACGGGCAGTGTTGAGGATTTCAAAGTCTAACTTGGCGCGGGTGGCTTTGCCTTTGCGAACCGTTTCTACGGCGTGTGGGGCGCAGGCGAGCAGGACGTTTGCCATGATGTCGGTCAGTTGGCGGGTTTTGGCTTCGTCGAAGCCGCGTTGGGTAATCCAGGGGGTGCCGAGGCGGATGCCGCTGGGGTTGAGGGCGCTTTTGTCTCCGGGGATGGTGTTGCGATTGACGACAATGCCTGCCAGGTCCAGGATGCGGGCTGCCATATCGCCAGAAAGCCCAACCCCTGCCGGGTTTTGGATGCTGGTCACGTCCACGTTCACCAGGTGTGTATCGGTGCCGCCGAAGGGGACTCGAAGCCCGCGTTTTTGAAACTGGTCTGCCATGGCAGCGGCGTTTTTGATGGTTTGGGCTTGCAGTTGCTTAAACTGCTCGGTTTGCGCCAGTTTGAAGGTGAGTGCAAGCGCCGCGAAGATGTGAACATGCGGTCCACCTTGCTCGCCGGGGAAGACGGCTTTGTCTATCTTTTTGGCAATCGCCGCGTCTGTGGTCAGTAGAATCGCCCCGCGTGGACCGTCTAAACTCTTGTGGGTGGTGGACATGACGACATGCGCGTATCCGATGGGCGAGGGTACAACCCCGGCTGCCACCAACCCGCCCAGGTGAGAGATGTCTGCCAGGAAGGTTGCGCCGACTTCGTCTGCGATTTCGCGGAATTTCTTCCAGTCTGGAACCCAGGAGTAGGAGGAAGCCCCGGCGATGAGCAGTTTGGGCTTGTGTTCCAGGGCGAGAGCGCGTACTTTTTCGTAATCAATCCGCTCGGTGAGGGGGTCTACAGCGTAATGGACGGCTTTGAACCATTTGCCAGAGCGGTTGACGGAAGACCCGTGCGAGAGATGCCCGCCGTGCAGCAGGTTCATGCCCAAAATGGTATCGCCCAAATTCACCAGCGCCTGATACACGGCGTTGTTGGCAGGTCCGCCGGAAAGAGCTTGCACATTGACGAAAATTTGCTCTGGTTTAACGCCGTTGGCGGCAAAGGCTTCGGCGGCGCGGCGGCAAGCCAGGCTTTCCACCACATCGGCGTATTCCACACCTTTGTAGTAGCGCGGGTCACCCCGGCGGCGATATTCCGCCAGGCGGGCGGGGTAGTTAAACAGGTCGGCTTCGGGCATTTTGCGCCATTCATCTTCCGGGTAGCCTTCGGCGTAAATGTTTTGAAAAGCCGAACCCATTGCCTCGCGCACCGCCAGGGGCGCCTGGCTTTCCGAGGCAATCAGAATCAATTTACGCGCCTGCCTCTCGGCTTCCAACTGGGTCAGGCGGTACACTTCCGGGTCTAGGTCGGCTAAAGAGCCGCGAAACAGAAAATCGGTCATGGGGGTCTCCGGGCTTGCAATGGAATGGTGGAAAGTGTTTTTTGCTTGGTTTATCAACTTGGATGCCCTCAAATTGTAGGACTCTCCGGGCAAAGGGTCAAGCATATCCTCTTACGTTGCTCTTATTGACGCTCACTTTTGCGCATGTTATGATTGAATCGTCAAAATTAGCACTCGCAAGCAGGGAGTGCTAATTGCTTAACGGTGAAACCCATGTTAGACCTGACCGAACGCCAAAAAGCCATCCTCATGCTCCTGGTGCGTGACTATATCGAAACCGCGCAAGCGATTGGCTCGCAGCGGCTGGTGGAACGCTATCACCTGGATTTAAGCCCCGCTACCATTCGTAACGAGATGGTGAATCTGACCGAAATGGGCTACCTGCGCCAGCCCCACACCTCCGCTGGTCGAGTCCCCACCGAAGATGGCTATCGTTTTTTTGTGGCGCACGTCACTCACCCGGAACTGCCGGAAAACGTCCAGCACACCATCAGTCACCAATTTCACCAGGCACGCCCGGAAGTAGACCACTGGATGAGTCTCGCTGCCTCGGTGCTTGCCCAACAAGCCCAGGCAATTTCCATCGTCACCGCGCCGCACGCCGAAACAGCCCGCTTTAAGCATGTCGAGGTCATCTCGACCCAGGGCAGGCAGGCGCTGATGGTGCTTGTTCTTGCCGGGGGCGAGGTGAACCAGCAAATTCTCAGCCTCTCCGAGCCGGTTTCGCAGGAACGCCTCTCTGCCGCTGCCAGCCGCCTTAACCAGGCGTATGCCCTGCGAACCTACGAAGAAATCCTTGCCCTGCCCCCTCGCGCCGATGCTCTGGATGCCGACATCTCCGCCCTCATCGTTCAGGATATGCGCCGCCTCTCCAGCCGGGTCGCAGGCGAACTGTACTATGACGGGCTGACCAATGTCCTTGCCGAACCGGAATTTAACGCCAACGATGACGCCCGCCGCGCCCTGCGCCTTTTTGAAGAGCGCGGCGCCCTGCAAGACATCCTTACCCAAACCATGTCTGGCGCCAACCTAGGCGGAGTGCAGGTACTCATTGGCGGGGAAGGCAACTGGGAAGACCTGCGCCAATGCTCCATCGTCCTCTCCCATTACGGCATTCCCGGCTTCACCGGCAACATCGGCATTCTCGGTCCCATGCGTATGCCTTACAGCCGAACCATTCCTACGGTACGATACATCGCCGGACTATTGAGCGACCTCGTAAACGATACCTTTGCAGGAGAACAAACCCAATGACCAAACGCAAACAAGACCAAGCCCAACACGAAACCCCCGAAACCGTCCAGCAAATGGAAACCTTGCAAGCCCAACTTGCCGAGGCAGAAACCAAAAAACAAGAATATCTGGACGCGCTTCAACGGGAACGCGCCGACTTTACCAATTATCGCCGCCGCATGGAAGCCGAAAACCGTCAGGTGAGCGCCTGGGCAGCCGATGAAACCATCAAAAAGCTCCTCCCGGTATTAGACGACCTGGAACGCGCCCTCGCCAACCGCCCCGCCGAAGATAAATGGGCAGGCGGCGTGGAACTGGTGCTGCGTAAATTTCAGGCAATTTTGGAAAAAGAAAATATCACTCGCATCCCCGCCGAAGGGCAGCCCTTCGACCCCAATCAGCACGAAGCCATTCTGCAAGAACCCAGCGAAGAACACGAATCCGGCACGGTGATTGCCGTTTTGCAGCAAGGTTACACCCACAATGAGCGCGTTTTGCGCCCCGCTCTGGTAAAAGTCGCCCAATAAAGCGGTACAATTCGCGGCAATATGGCAAAAGTTATCGGGATTGACTTGGGAACCACAAACTCTGTCATGGCAGTCATGCTTGGCAGTGACCCTGTCATCATCCCCTCTGCCGAGGGAGAGCGCCTTACCCCTTCGGTTGTCGCCGTTAACAAACACGGCGAGCGCCTGGCAGGCAGACCCGCCCGCAACCAGGCAATCATCAACGCCGCCAACACCATCGCCTCCTTCAAACGTCTGATGGGGCGCAAGTACAAAGATACCATTGTGCAACAGCACATGGAAAAAATCCCCTACACCTTACGCTCCGCCAAGAATGGAGACGTTCACATCCTGCTGGCAGAAAGAACCTACGCCCCGCCGGAAGTCGCCGCCCTTATTTTGGCAAAACTCAAAGCCGATGCAGAAACCTACCTGGGAGAAGAAATCCACCAGGCAGTTATCACCGTCCCCGCTTACTTTGACGATGCTCAACGCAACGCCACCAAAGACGCGGGCAAAATTGCCGGGTTGGAAGTCCTCCGCATCATCAACGAACCCACCGCCTCCGCCCTGGCTTACGGGCTGGAAAAAACCAAAAGCGAGCGCATCGCCGTCTATGACCTGGGCGGCGGGACCTTCGATGTCTCCATTCTCCGGGCAGGCAACGGCGTTTTCGAGGTCAAAGCCACCAGCGGAGATACCTTCCTGGGCGGCGATGACTTCGACCAGCGCATCATAGACCATCTGTTGGCAGAATTTCAGATGGAACACGGCATAGACCTGAGCCACGACCCCCAGGCTTTGCAACGTCTGAAAGATGCCGCCGAACACGCTAAAATTGAACTTTCCACCACCCTGCAAACTGAAATTAACCTACCCTACCTCGCCGCAGATGCCATTGGACCCAAGCATTTGGTGCAGACCCTCTCCCGCGCCAAATTGGAGCAACTCACCGCTGACCTAGTGCAAGCCACTCTCCAGCCCCTGCAAAGAGCCTTGCAAGATGCCAACCTCAGCCCCGATAAAATAAGCCAGGTCGTCATGGTCGGCGGCATGACACGGATGCCCGCCATCCGCGAGGCGGTCCGCGCCTTTTTTGGCAAAGACCCCCACATTGGCATTAACCCGGATGAAGTTGTTGCCCTGGGCGCAGCCATACAGGCTGGGGTGCTCAACGGTGAAGTGAGAGACATCCTGCTTTTGGATGTAACCCCCCTCAGCCTCTGCATCGAAACCCTGGGCGGAGTCGCTGCTCCCATCATTCCGCGCAACACCACCGTCCCTACCCGCAAAACCAAAACCTTCTCCACTGCCAGCGATAACCAACCCTCCGTAGAAGTCCACATTTGCCAGGGCGAGCGCCCCCTGGCAGAAGATAACAAAAGCCTGGGACGTTTTCTTCTCTCTGGCATTCAACCTGCCCCACGCGGCGTGCCGCAAATTGAAGTGACCTTTGACATTGACGTAAACGGCATCATCAAAGTCTCGGCGCGGGATAGCGCCACAGGCAACAGCGAACAACTCACCATTCAGGTTCCCTCCGGGCTGGAGCAGGATGAAGTGGAGAGAATGCGCCGCGAAGCCGAGCAGTTTGCTCAGGAAGACCAGCAGAAGCGGGCTTTGGCAGCCCTCCGCAACCAAGCCGATTCTGCCATTTATGCCGCCGCCAAAACCATTCAGGTGACCAACCCCTCTGCGCCTCAGCGCCGCGAAGCGGAAGAAGCCCTTGCCCTTGCCCGGCGCAGCCTGCAAAGCACAAACCCGCAAGAGATACAAGCCGCCCTGCAACAAATGCAAACCTGCTTGCTGAACCTGCTCAACACCCCAGACGCCTCCAACGCAGAGACGAGAATCCTCCCCGACCTGCCGCCCCTCTCCTCGGAAAATGACAAATTATGACAACCAACCGTGACTATTACGAAATCCTCGGCGTATCGCGCAGCGCCAGCGGGGATGAGATAAAATCCGCCTTCCGCAAACTTGCCCGTCAATATCACCCGGACGTGAACAAAGACGCGGACGCCGAAGAAAAATTTAAGGAAATGAACGAAGCCTACAGCGTTCTTTCGGATGCCGATAAACGCGCCCGCTATGACCGCTATGGTCATGCCGGGTTGGGCAACACCGGCGGAGCGCAGGATTACAGCGTTCATTTTGAAGATATTTTTGAAGAACTGTTCGGCTTTGGCATGGGCGGGGGCAGCCGTGCGGGCCGGCGCAACACGCCCCGGCGCGGGCGCGACCTTCAGATGAGCATCCCGCTCACGTTTGAAGAAGCCATCTTCGGGGTGGAAAAGGAAATTTCCTTCGAGCGGGATGAAACCTGCTCCACCTGTTCCGGCAACGGGGCAGAACCGGGTTCCAGCATCAAAACCTGCTCCACCTGCGGCGGGCGCGGCGAGGTGCGCCAAATGCGCCAGACCTTCATTATGCAGATGGTGGAAACCGTCCCTTGTCCCAATTGCCAGGGGCGAGGGCAGGTGATTGAGAAACTTTGCCGCACCTGCGGCGGGCGCGGCTTGGAGCGCAAACAGATTAAGAAAAAGGTCTCCGTCCCCGCCGGGGTGGATAACGGGATGCAAATTCGCCTGCCCGGCGAGGGGCAGCCCGGCAGCAATGGCGGACCAAACGGCAACCTGTTTTTGGTGGTGGATGTAAAACCGCACGAGCATTTTCAGCGCAAGGGCGAGGACATTCTCCTGAACCTGAACGTGAACATTGCCCAGGCAACCCTCGGCGCGGCGATTCGAGTCCCTACGGTGGATGGCGAAGAAGGGTTGGATATTCCTGCCGGAACTCAGCCGGGCAAGGTTTTCACCCTGCGGGGCAAAGGCGTTCCGCGCATTCGCCAAAGCGGGCGCGGCGACCAAAAAGTGATTGTGAACGTGGAAATTCCCTCCCGTCTGACGGCAGAACAACGCGACCTGATGGAGAAACTGGCGGAAACCCTGGGAACAACCCCAAAGCCCCAACAAAAAGGTTTTTTTGACCGTCTGAATGAGTTTTTTGGCGACTGATGCGCCATACAAAAAAGAGCCAGGGCTTGCCCTGGCTCTTTTTTTATCTTACTCGTTGCTTTCGCCGCTGATGAAGGCTTCGGTTTTGGCGAGGCAAATATCGTCTTTGAACTGCTTCGGCGGGGTTTTGAAGAAGTAGGAGGATGGTCCAACAATCGGGCCGCTTAAACCCCGGTCTAGCGCCAGTTTGGCAACCCGCACCGCGTCTATGATGACTCCGGCGCTGTTGGGGCTATCCCACACTTCCAGTTTGGCTTCCAGGTTGAGGGGGACATTGCCAAAGGTAGTGCCTTCCATGCGGATGTAGCACCACTTACGGTCGGTTAACCACGGCACATGGTCGGAGGGACCAACGTGGACGTTGTCCGGGTCGATGTCGTAGGGAATCATGCTGGTTACTGCGTTGGTCTTGGAGATTTTCTTGCTCTCCAGGCGTTCCCGCTCCAGCATGTTCAAAAAGTCGGTATTACCGCCAAAATTCAGTTGATAGGTGCGGTCAATTTGCACGCCCCGGTCTACAAACAGGCTGGTGAGAACCCGGTGCAGAATGGTGGCGCCGACCTGGCTTTTGATATCGTCCCCTAAAATGGGCAAACCCGCATCCTGAAAGCGTTTGCCCCAATATTCGCTGGAGGCGATGAAGACCGGGATGGCGTTTACAAAGGCGCATCCGGCTTCGAGAATTTGCTCCACATACCATTTGGTTGCCATTTCGGAGCCAACCGGTAAATAAGAGACAACCACATCGGTTTTGGTTTCCTTCAGCAGTTTTACAATGTCGGCGGTGGGTCCCGGCGCTTTGGTGATGACCTGCGAAAGGTATTTGCCCAGCCCATCGTGAGTCATGCCGCGCACGACTGGGGCGTTTAGGGTTGGGACATCGCTGAATTTGTAGGTGTTATTGGGGGCGGCAAAAATCGCTTCCGAAATGTCTTTGCCTACTTTGGTAATGTTTACGTCAATTCCCAGGGTGAATTCAACATCTCGGACGTGGTAGCCGCCCAGGTTTACGTGCATCAGCCCTGGCACTGTCGCTTCGTCTGGCGTATTTTTGTAAAATTCTACGCCCTGCACCAGCGAAGATGCACAGTTGCCGACACCAATAATGGCGACTCGTACTTTTTTCTTGCTCATAGCGTGGGTCTCCTTGAAGAGAGGGGGGATTTTTCAGGTTGAAGTATAATCCTAATAGCGTTCTCTATCAAAATCTTTCGGGTTAAAAAATGTCTTCTCAATCTCAAAAAATGGTGCGATTGGTTCAGGTTGGGCGGGAACTTAGCACAGCCGGTGACTTGAACTCGGTTTTGCAGGTCATTTTGGGGGCAGCCATGGAGTTGACAGGCTCCGAAGCCACCTCCATTTTGGAACTGCGCCTGGACGGTAAGATGATGCGGTTTTTGGCAACCCGCCCGGAGATGAAAGCCCTCGAATCGATTACCGTGCCGTTGGAAGGCAGCGTGGCGGGCGCGGCTATCCTCAAAAAGAAAGCCGTCTCCCTGCACGATGTCGCAAATTCCCCTTTTCACTTCAAAACCGCCGACCAGTTGAGCGGCTTTAAGACCCGTTCCATTTTGGCTTGCCCCATTCTCTTTCGGGGCGAGGCATTGGGCAGCATGGAAGCCCTGAACAAAAAAGGCGGGGCAGACTACACCGAAGAAGACGTTGCCGTGCTGGAAACCCTCGCCGCTCATGCCGCCCTCGCCATTCAGAACGCCCGCCTGCAAGCGCTCGTCACCAAAACCCAGGAAGAAGCCCGCCGCCTGGAGAAGATGAAAAACGACTTCGTTGCCATCACCTCCCACGAACTCCGCACCCCGCTTGGGCTTATTTTGGGGCATTCCACCTTCCTCAAAGAAATCATCGGGCAGGAGTATCAGCCCCAATTGGGAACCATCATCAAAAGCGCCATGCGCCTGAAGGAAATTATCGACAACATGACCAGGGTGGACAACGCCTCTCAGGGGTTGGCAACCCTCAGGCGCGGCGCGGTCTCCGTCCGAAAAATCATCCTCGCCCTGGTTGCCTCCATGCAAGCCGAAGCCAGGCAAAAAAATATTACCCTGGATAGCGACCTGGACGACTCGGACTTGATGATGGACGGCGATGCCCAAAAAATTCAGATTGCCCTGGAGAACCTCGTCAGAAACAGCATAGACTTCACCAACACCGGCGGGCACGTCTTCATCGTTGCCCGTCAACTGCCGGAATATGTCAAAATCTCTGTGGTGGATGACGGTATTGGCATCCCTGCCAGGGACGTGCCGCACGTCTTTGAGCGCTTTTATCAGGTGGAGTCGCACCTCACCCGTAAGCATGGCGGCATGGGGGTGGGGCTTTCGGTGGCGAAGGTGAACGTGGAGATGCACGGCGGACGTATTTGGGTGGAAAGCGCCGAAGGCAAAGGCAGCATCTTCTCCATGCTCCTGCCACTCGATTCGGCACGCGGAAAATCCTTCATCACCTCCTGAAGATGAAACCAAACCTCGTCTTTGCCGGGCAACTGCGCCGTCAATACCTTCTGCCCCCCACCGGCAAACCCCTGCTCGATTCTCCCGGCGGAAACCTGCTCCATGCCGCTGCCGGGGCATTGCTTTGGGAAAAACAGGTTGGGCTGCTCACCAGAGTGGGAGAAGACTACCCGCAAGCCTGGCTGCAAACCTTCCGGCAAAAGGGAATGGACACGACCGGAATCAAAATCCTGCCACAAGCCCTGGATTTACGCTCCTTCCTCGCCTATACCGACCCGGAAACCAGCCAACGCACCAACCCGGTTTCACACTTTGCCCGTTTGGGGCTGCCCTTCCCCAAAGGGCTGCTCGGCTACCAACCCGCCCCCACCGACACGCACAGCCGCGTAACTGCCAACCCCGATTCCCCTAAACTGCTAGACATCCCCAAAGAATATCTCACCGCCAAAGCCGCCCACCTCGCCCCTCTGGATTTGGTCAGCCACTCCCAACTTGCCCCCGCCCTGCGGCATGGCGGCATTACTTACGTCAGCATAGACCCCGCCCCCGCCTACATGAACCCCAACT
>DYNS01000065.1 GCA_020720965.1 Anaerolinea sp.
GCCCTCCTCAGCCTTGCCTGCCGCGTTTCGGTCGATTTATTTGAAACACCCGCCCTCGCCACGCCCATTGGCAACGCCCCGCCCAGCCCCACTCCTCAATTTATCTCTGCCACCTTTACCCCTGCCCTGCTGCCCGCCACCCCAACCCTGCTCCCGCCTAGTCCCTCTGCGCCCGCTCTCAGCCTGGAGCAACTGAAGAACGCTTCCTACCTGTTGCAATCTCCCGCGCCGGATGGCTCGTCCAATACCGTCACCCTCACGGATGGCTTATACCTGCAAGGCGGCGACTCATCCCAGCCCGGCTACGTTTCCGTCACCCTCGCGGGCATCACCGCCTCCGGCGACCTCAACGGCGATGCCGCCCCGGATGCAGCGGTGATATTGGCGGAAAACTACGGCGGAACGGGGGTGTTCACCTCGGTTGTGGCGGTACTCAACCAGGGTGGGCAGCCTTTCTTCGGCGCTTCTGCTTATCTGGACGACCGCGCCATCATCAACGCCATCCAAATAGAAAACGGCGAAATTCTGCTGGATGCCGTCATTCACGGAATGCAAGACCCTGGCTGCTGCCCCACCCTCGCCACCCGCCAAACCTACCGTTATTGGCAAAACAGCCTCTCCCTGGCAGGCTTTAGCACCCAAACCCCCGCTGGAGATTGGCGCACCATCCAAATTACTACCCCCGTCAACGGCGCGGAGATGGAAAAGGTCTTCACCCTCAGCGGTACGGTGAGCATTGCCCCCTTTGAAAACAACCTCGGCTACCAGGTTTACATCCCCGGCATGACAGAACCCTTCACCCAGGGAGCCATCACCGTCAATGCCCCGGATTTTGGCGCGCCCGGAACCTTTGAACTGCCCCTCAACTTTAGCGCCTCGGGCTACACCGGACCCGTCCGCATTGCCCTTGTCGATTTGAGCGCGGCAGATGGCTCTCTCCTGGCTTTGGATGCCCTCTTTGTGCAGGTGAAATGAAAAAAGCCTCCGCTTTTCTCTTTGCCGCCCTGCTGCTGGCAATCATCGCCGCCGCCAATACCGATAGCATCCCCTCCTTCCTGCGGGATATGTACCGTTTTCCCGGCGGCGACCTGCTGGGGCATTTTGCCCTGTATGGAATCTTCGCTCTCCTGCTCTTTCGCGCTTACCCCAACAGCCGCCGGTTAGCCCTCGCCCTCTTGCTCTTCATCGCCGCCGAAGAAGCCAGCCAAATCCTTTTTGCCGCCCGCACCCCCAGCCTGTTAGATTTTGCCTTTAGCCTGTTGGGGGTTTTGTTGGGCTGGGGGCTTGCCCGCCTTACCCCCAATGGGTGATGGTTGAGGGGCAAAAAACGGGTACATTTCACCCACTTTTGGAGGTTCCCCCATGCCCACCCTTACCCGCCGCGATTTTCTCAAACTCAGCAGCCTGGCAGCCGCCTCCGGCGTTTTTGCCGCCTGCGCCCCCTCGGTTGAACCTTCCGCGCCTCAATCGCCTGCCGCGCCGGTGAACGCTGCGCCTACTTACCCGCCTGCCACCCCGGTTGCGCCTGTTCCGCCCCAGCAATTGCCAGACCTGGCAAGCATTGTGCTGGGGCGGTTGGCTTTTGGGGCAACCCCCAAGGAGCGGGAAGAATTTTTGGGGCAGGGAGAGGATGATGAAAGCCGCCTGCAAACCTGGCTGGAGAATCAACTCCAGCCCCAGGCGCTGGATGACTCCGAGTTCGAGTCTCGCTTTCAGCGAGCCGGGTTTGAGACCCTTCACAAATCCCTCACCGAACTGGTGACAGACCACATCGTCAATAATCCCTATGGTGATAACGATGACCGTCACTGGCAATGGTTCATTTTGCCCACCGAAGAATTGGTACAGGCAACCTTGCTGAGAGCGGTGTATAGCCGCAAGCAACTGCAAGAAACCCTGGCAGATTTTTGGCACAATCACTTCAACGTCTATGGCTGGGATGAAGAACTGACCCCCGCCTTTGTCTCCTATGACCGGGATGTCATCCGCGCCCATTTGTTTGGCAACTTTCGCCAAATGTTGGAGGCGGTTGCCAGCCACCCTGCCATGTTGTATTACCTCAACAACCGCAGCAATTCTGATGCCGGTCCCAACGAAAACTTTGCCCGCGAACTGTTTGAACTTCACACCCTGGGCGCGGAAAATTACCTGGGTGTGCGCGACCCCAACGGGGTGGAAAAAGATGCCAACGGCGTGGCAATAGGCTATGTAGATAACGATGTCTACGAGGCGGCGCGTTGCTTTACCGGCTGGCGGGTGGATGATGATATTTGGGAAGGGGACGATAACGTGGGGGTGAGCGGCACTTTTTTGTACTACCGCCCCTGGCACGACCGTTTTAACAAACTCATTCTGGGGCAATACCTCCCCGCTGACCAACCCGACCTGAAAGACGGGCGGGACGTGCTGGATATGCTCGCCGCGCACCCCGGAACGGCGCGTTACATCAGTCGCAAACTGTGCCGCCGCTTCCTGGCGGATGTGCCCCCAGAAAGCGTGGTGCAAGCCGGAGCGCAAGCCTTCCTCGCCGCCCAAAACCAACCAGACCAACTAAGCCAGGTCTACCGCGCCATCTTCCTCTCGCCAGAGTTCCGCCAAACCTGGGGCGGAAAAGTGAAACGCCCGCTGGAGTGGGTGGCTGCCTCCCTCCGCGCCCTCCAAGCCGACTTTACCCGAATGCCCGGCGGCGCCATCTGGACTCTCAGCATGATGGGGCAGCCCCTCTTCGGGCATCACCCCCCGGATGGCTACCCCGACCAGGCATCTGCCTGGTCTACGACCATGACCAACCTCTATGGCTGGAACTTCCTCACCGCCCTTGCCGAAAACTGGCTGACAGACGACCAATACCCGGAGCGCCTTGTCCGCGTGGATGTTCGCGCCCAAACCCCCGCCGACCTGCAAAGCGCCGAAAACATCACCGACTATTGGTTGCAGCGCATCTTTGGCGGGCAGTACATTCCGCCCGAAACCCGTCAGGCGCTTGTGGACTTCCTGCGCGGCGACTACGAACCCGCCGCCCCCCTCCCCGCCGAGCACCTGGACCCCCGCCTGCCCTCTTTGGTCGCCCTTGCCCTCATGTCGCCAGAGATGCGAATGCGCTAACCGGAGAAACCGCCATGTCCCTCACCCGCCGACAATTCCTGCAAGGATGTTCCAGCGCCATCGCCGCTTTGGCGGGGGCGCGCCTCACCAGCCTGGCATACGCCGCCCCCGATAACCCCTCCGATGCCCTCGTAGTCGTCTTTTTGCGCGGCGGATGGGATGCCCTCAATGTTGTTCCTCCCCTTCAGGGAGAAGACCGGGGCTTATACGAAAAAGCCCGCCCCACCATCCAAATCCCTGCCCGCAGCCTCCTCAACCTTAACGACCAATTTGGTCTGCACCCCGCCCTTGCCCCCCTGCACAACCTGTACCAGGATGGCAAAATGGGCATCATCCACGCCGCAGGGTTGGATTACGACACCCGCAGCCATTTTGACGCAATGGAATTTATGGAACTCGGCACGCCGGGTAACAAATCCACCGCCACCGGGTGGATAACCCGCCACCTGCAAAGCGCCCCTCTCCCGGTCAGCGGTCTGCTCCCGGTCGCCTGCGCCCCCTCGCAGCCCTCCGCCCTGTTAGGCAATGCCGCTGCCATCAGCCTCTCCAGCCCAGACGACCTCTCGCAATGGGACAACGGCTTTCTGGCAGAACAGCAAACTGCCCTGCGGCGGCTTTACGCCGGGGGCTCCGTGCTACATCAAAGCGGTTTGCGGACATTAGATGCCCTCAGCGCCATTGCTCCCCTGCGCGAGCAGGAATATCGTCCCCAAAACGGCGCTCGCTACCGAGAAGACGACTTGGGCAGACAGTTTCAGACCATTGCCCGCCTGCTCAAAATGGAGGGCGGCTTGCGCGTAGCAACCATAGACTATGGCGGCTGGGACACGCACGAACACCAAAACTACGACGAAGGCGGCTACCTGGGCGATATGCTTGCCAGCCTGGGCGAGAACCTGGCAAACTTCTACCTCGACCTGGATAGCGGCTACACCCAAAAACTTTCCGTTGTTGTCCTCAGTGAGTTTGGCAGGCGGTTGGCGCAAAACGATAGCAACGGCACTGACCATGGTCATGGCTCGGTGATGCTTGCCCTGGGCGGCAGCCTTAACGGCGGAAAAATCTATGCCGATTGGCGCGGGCTGGCAAACGACCAACTTTACGACCGCGCCGACCTGGCAGTGACCACCGATTACCGTCAGATTCTTGGCGAACTGCTCACCCTGCGCTTGGGCAACCCCAACCTGGAGACGGTCTTCCCCGGCTTTTCCGCCTCCTACCGCCCTCTGGGCTTATTCGCCTGAGCGCAGGGTTATCGGAAATTTATCGGCAATGATGCGGAAATTTATCGGCAATGTGCCAGCGTCTCGCGGATTGCCTGCCCAAGCGGGGTTGCCTGCCAGCCAAAAGCCCGCTCCGCTTTGGAGGTATCCAGCACAAAGGGGGCTGTCCACTCGTACATCATCTCCACCGTCTCTGCCATCGCCGGGTTAAAGATGCCCAAAAAGCGCATTAACCCCGCTCCGGCAGCCTGAAAGCGTACCGGCTTGCCCAGCGCCGTTTCCAACAGCGCCACAAATTCTCGCTGTGTCACCGGTAAGGGGCTGGGGACGAACCACACCTGCCCTAACGCTTCCTCCCTCGTCCCCAACTCTGCCAGCAAACGCCCAAAATCTTTTACATAAGTAAAGGTGTGCGGCTGATGAGGGTCGCCGAGCAGGTTTACCGCTTTGCCTTGCAGCGCAGGTAGAATGGCGTAGCTGGTGAGCGCCCCATCATAGGGACCAAAAAAATCACTGCCCCGCCCCATGGCGGCGCGGATTTTGCCAGCGGCGTGCGCTTCCAAAATCTCTTGTGCCATCTGCGCTCGCACTTTGCCCTTTTTGGTATGCGGATTTTGGGGCGAATCTTCCCTTAGCCTGCCGCTAAAGGAGCCGTACATATACAGGTTGTCGCCCACAATCAATTTGGCGTTGTTGGTTTGCGCCGCCTGCAAAATCGATGCCTGCAAGGCGGGGAATTTTTGCGCCCATTGGTGATAAGGCGGTTGGGCGCACTGATACACCGCCGCCGCGCCTGCGCTCACCGCCGTTGCGTTTGTCGGGTTAGAGACATCCGCCGCAGTCAGTTCTGCTCCGGCGGGGGGCTGCTCCATTTTGCCAGAGCGATTAACCAGACGGACTTTTTTGCCCATCTTCAGCAACCATTCTGCTGTAAAACGTCCCAGGGGACCCGTTCCAAAAACGACATGTAATTCCGACATTGTTTCTCCTTGTAATTTTTGCTTCAGGCGGGGGGCATGGGCGGCACAAAGCCGGGCATCATTTGCTCTGGGGCGGTTTTTCCGGCGGTGTGCAGGGCGGAGGGGTGTTTGAGTTTGGAGAGTTTGCCCGTCTGCAATATTTTGGCGTGTGCTTCTTCCCAGGTGGGCAGGGCGGGTTCGTTTTGCTCCCAACGGGTGTAAGAGGCTTCGTTGCACATTTCTGCCAGCAGGCGCATGGCTATCTGATGAGCGCCTGAGGCGCGGTACTTCTTCATGGCGCTTTCTTCGCTCCAGATGGTTTTTGTCCAGACGACATTGTTTTTCTCAAAGCGGGTTTCTACGCCCAAAACGCCGGGCGCTTTTTGCGCTTGTCTCATGGTACGCAGGGCGTGCAGCATGAAAAGCGGCATGTAAAAAACGGTGCGGACTCTTAAGCG
The DNA here is from genome assembly GCA_020720965.1 of Anaerolinea sp. GTDB lineage: Bacteria > Chloroflexota > Anaerolineae > Anaerolineales > Villigracilaceae > UBA5195. Next base: position 5,746 of record DYNS01000065.1, read on the forward strand.
GGTGATGGAAACGGTGTACATGGTTTTTGTCCTATAAGGTGGGGAAATGAGATGGTTGGAGGGGTAGAGAATGAGATGAGTAGTTCCTCTACTCCCTATTCCCTACTTCCCCATACGGTTTTCTCCTCAGGTTATTTTGTGCGCCCCAGCGCTTTGCCATTTGCTTCCAGCCCAGGCTGCCCGCAAAACGGTATAACCAGGCGGGGATGAAGGGTTTGCTTATCAGTTGCTGCGCCTGGGGCGGAATGGCTTGCCCCTGACCCAACGCCTGCGCCGCCAGAGTCAGTGCCTTGCGGAGGGGGATGGCGCGCCCGTCCATTTCTGCCAGCGGAGCGCCATGTACCATGCCTTCGCCTGCTCCCAAAGCCAGCCCGCCTGCCCAGGTCATGCCGGTCTGACGCGCAAAGGTGGCGCAAATTGCCAGGGCAGCGGCGTTATGCTCCGGTTCTGGAAAGCCGCTGTTTGCCAGCGCGGCGAAATGTTTGGGGCTGGGGTTTGCCTGGCGATGAGCGGCAATCCATTCCAGGGTTTCCATCACCGGCGCGGGCAAAGAATCGACATACAGCGGAAAAGCCAGTGTGACCAGGTCTGCCGCTTCCACCGCATCCAAAAGCGCCTGCCTTTTGGCAGGCGAGCGCAGCATGGTGTGCAGGAAAATCGTTTCGGTGGGGATGGATGCCGCGCCCAATTGCTGAAAGAGATAACTGCCGAGGGAATGGGAGGTGCTTTTGCGGGTGCGTGGGCTACCTACGAGGAGCAGGGCGCGGCGCGGCGCTCCCAACCCCCAGCCTGTGCCGCCGTTTACGGGCAGCTGCACCGGCTGAGGCGCTTTGCTCTGGCTCATTGCGTTAAGCCAGCCGCGCAGCAGGGCGGTTGTTTCTGCCTCGCTCTGCCGGGCGGAAAGAATCCCCGCCTGGGCGCTTTTGGCGTAAAAGTTGAGGGCGTTGCGCCATACCAGATATTCAAAGACCTGTGCAGCTTGGGCATCTGGTTCTGTTTGCCAGCCGATTGCTAAAAAGTGTGGGTAATGCTCGTAACGCCGGGCGTGGTGTGTTTCTCCGTGGAGTTTGGCAAAAAACGGGGCAATGTTCTGAATCTGATGGTCCACTGCCGCTTTAAGGGTGGAAGAATACCCGCCAAACGTCACCGGGGTCAGGTAAATTGCCAGTTCCGCCTGCATCAGAGCGGCGGCGACTTCGCGGTTGTCGTCATCCACATTGCAGATGCCGGGGTTACGCACCCAGCAGAAGAAATCTCCGGCACAGTTGCCAATTTTCTTCTCGCGCAGGGGCATATGTTGCACCTCCCAGCCCAGGGTTTGCAGTTCGGCTTGCAGGGCTACCAGGGTGCGGGCGCCGGTTTCGTCCCCGGCGGGGGAGCCGTCTAAAATCAGGGTTTTCATCGCATCTCCGGGGGGCAGGAGTTCATCCAAAAAGACTTTAGGGCTTGGTTAAACGCTTGAGGGTTGTCCATGTTGGCACAGTGACCAGCCTGCGGGATGATGCTGAGGTGGGTTTGGGGTTGTTTGGCGTGCCAATTTTGGGCGTTTTGGTACACAATGGGCAAGTCGTGTTCGCCGACTACAATCAGCAGGGGTTGGGGCAGGTTTTTTTCGGTTTTCTGCATCATTTTTTGCATTCCGGGCATAACCCGAAAGGAACTGCGCGTAAAACGTTGGGTGGCACGGTAGAAGACCTGCCTTTCGGCTTCTACAAAGTTGGTGCTGGAAACAACATAACGCCGGAATTTTTCCATGGAGAAAAGCACCATCCAAAACCATTTGAACATCTCTCCGCCCTGGGCTTTGGCAATGGCGCTGTTATCGCCGAAGATGCTGTATCCGCCGGTTACGGTGACGGTTTTTGCCAGATGTGGAAATTGTTCCGCCATGTATTGCGCCATTAGCGAGCCGAGGGAAACCCCAACGAGGTGGGCGGAGGAATGTCCCTCGCGCTGGAGGATTTCCGCTGCGAGGTGGGCAGTCTCCTCGATAGTCACATCCCCCGCGGTAACCTGGGATTTTCCATGCCCCAGCATATCCAGGCTGATGAGGTAATACTCTGCCGCGAGAGTCTCCATTTGGTGATGAAAACAGGTGTTATCGCCAAAGGCAGGGTGAAAGAATAGGACTGCCGGGTTGGCAGGGTTGCCCTGGGTGTAATAAAACAGGCTGTAACCGTTTTTTGAGAGTTGTTTTTCTTCCATCTGGGTTTACTCCAAAAATTGTCTTTGCAGGGTTTGCAGTTCGTATTCGTATAGGGCGCCGCCGTCTGGTCCAAAGGGGGGCAGGTTGTTCCCAATTTCCAGCGAGACCAAGCCATGTACCCGCGCCCAAACGAGAATGGCAACCGAAAGGCTGAGGGTGTCGTAGTTGCCGCCGTAGGCTTTCCACATTTCAAAGGCGGGGAGGTAGGCTTCTTGCACGGCGGGGAAGTTGGTAATTTGCAGCCTGCCAGCCTGCCGAAGGGCATCTACTACGCTGACGAGGGCGCTGAGGGAGCGCGCCGCTGCGGGTAGCACTTGCTGCATGGGGGCGTTGTAGCCGGGCATGGGCGTGCCAAAGATGAGTTGATAACGTTGCGGGTAGGCAAGCGCCCAGGCGCGGTAAGCGGCGCCGATGGCGTGCATTCGTCCAACCGGGTCGGATTCGGGCAGGGCATCGCGGGCGTTGAGCTGCCAATCGCCGAAGGATGTGTAGGCATCCACAATCAGGGCGGTGATGAGGGCATCGCGGTCGGGGAAGTAGTTGTAGATGGCGGGGGCGGTGATGTTGAGGTCGCGGGCAATGGCGCGCAGGCTGAGGGCGGAGGCTCCGTTTTGGGCAATATGCCGAAGGGCGGTTTCTTTAATCACTTCTGCCAGGTTGTTGGTTTGTTCGGTGCGGCGCGGGCGGGGGGACATGTGGCTCCTTAATGAAATAAACACCGTATATTTATTGTGTAAATATACGGTGTTTATTTATGGTTGTCAAGGGAAGGTTTAGATGTTTTTTTTGAAGTCTTCCAGGTCTTGGGGGTTTAGCCCCAGCCCTTCTAGCAGGTTTCGGATGGTGTTCCAGTGAACCCGCTCCCAGGCGGCGGGGCTGGAATTGGCGTTGTGCGGGGCGAGCAGGACGTTGTCCATGCTCATCAGCGGGCTGGTGTGCGGGAGGGGTTCTTCTTCAAAGACATCCAGGGCGGCGCCGCCGAGATGTCCGCTTTGCAGGGCGGCGATGAGGGCGGGTTCTTCCACAATGGGTCCGCGTGCGGTGTTGATGAGAACTGCCCCCGGTTTGGTCTGCGCCAGGGTTTGGGCGTTGATGAGGTGGTGGGAGGTGGGGTTGAGGTCGCAGTTGATGGAGATGAAGTCGGAGGTGGCGAGCAGGGAGGTGAGTGTCGTTATTTGGATGCCCGTTTCGGTGACGAAGACGTGGTCTATTTCGGCAATGTCGTTGCCGAGGACGGTCATGCCGAAGGCGCGGGCGCGGCGGGTGAGGGCTTTGCCGATGGCGCCGACTCCGATGATGCCGAGGGTCATTTCGCTGAGTGTTTTTCCGGGGATTTTGTCCCAAGTTCCGGCTTTCATTTGGGCGTTCATCCAGGGTTGGCGGCGGGCGAAGGCGAGCAGGTAGCCCATGACGGTATCGGCTACGGGGGTGGTGAAGGCGTTGGGGGTGCGGCGCAGTTGAATGTTGAGTTGGGTGCAGGTTGGGGCGTGGATGGAGTCTACCCCTGTGCCCCATTTGGAGATGACTTTGAGGCGGGGGGCGCAGGCTTGCAGGACGCGGGGGGTGTAGCGGTCATCGCCGCAGATGGCGCCATCGAATTGCCCGGCGTAGCGCAGCAGGTCTTCTTCTTCCATGCGCTCGTGTACGGGGGGGAGGATGAGTTGGATGTCGTAGCGCTCGAAGACGGGGCGGAAGCGTTCTACGAAGGGAATCATGTAGGGGGCGGTGAGGAGGATGGTTTTCATGGGTGTCAGGGTGTCGGGTAGGGAGAGGGTCAGGCGATGCCGAGGCGGCGGCGCATGAGAAGGTCGGCGATTTCAAAGTCGGCTTCTTCGTCAATGTCCACTGCTTGCAGGCGGGGGATTTCCATCATCAGTGGGCGTTCGCCGAGGCGGTTGCGGCGTGCCAGCAGGTTGGGGCGGGTGAAGAGGTAGAAGCAGGAGTTTTCTTCGTAAACGGGGGGTAAATCCTGGGTTTGGAGCAAAATGGCGGGGTTGTGGTTGAGGGGGCGGGTGAGGGAATCCCATAGGCGGGTTTGCAGGCGGGTGACGGAGAACATCGAGTCGTATGCCGGGTATTGCGCCAAAAAGGTTTGGATGGCGGCGGAGAGCGTTTCTGGCTGGAGCAGGGGGTTGGTGCTGTGGGGTTGCAGGTAGAAATCTGCCTGAATTTGGGCGGTGTCGTATGCCAGGATTTCATTCATCGGGATTTGGGGGGCGCGCAGGTTGGGGGGGCGCTGAATGATTTTGACCTGGGGGAAGTTTGCTTGTAAGCCTTCCATCACTGGTGGGGAGTCGGTGTCTACCATGATGGCGTTAATCTCAGGGACGGCTAGCAGGGTTTCGATGATGTGCTGGTAGAGCGGTTTGCCCGCCAGCGGGCGGTAGTTTTTACCGGGCACGCGCTGACTGTGATGGCGCATCGGGACGAGGGCGGCGATTGTGGTCATGAGGTGGTTAATCCTAAACTTTGGCGGGCGAGGCGGCGAAAACTTCGGCAGACTTGGATGGCATCTTGGGCATCTTCTTTGGTGGCGTAATCACCTTCTGCTTTTGTAATCCATTCTTCAACTGCGGTTTTCATACAGGGTTTTGCCTTTGCTAAAGATTTCTTTCAGGAATACATCGCCGATTGCGAGCCGTTCTTGTATCTGTTCCGGGGTGCGTACCAGTATATCGGTGGCGAAGGCAGGTTTGAGCGCGGTAGCAATTTCTGCTGATTTATGGGCGGTTCTACCTTCAAAGGGTAGGACGACCAGCAAATCTACATCTGAATCTTCATTGGGGTTTCCATAAGCGTAGGAGCCGAATAGAATCACCTTTTGGGGGCGAAATTGGCTCACGATGGCATCTTTTAGGTCGTAAATTTTTTGCATTTCTATCATGGTGTTTGCCCTTTGGCTTATCTTTCCAGTATATCCACTTCTTGCAGGGCTTGGGTAATCATTTCTTTGAGTTCTCCGCTTTGGCGCAGGTGACGTACCAGGTTATGGCTGCCTTGTGCCCGGTAGTGCAGGTGAATGCCTTTGCCGCACAGGTTGAGGGCGGGCAGGGCATCCCATCCGCC
>DYNS01000066.1 GCA_020720965.1 Anaerolinea sp.
CAGGATGCCCGCCGAGATGAACAAAGTACGTGGTGCGTGGTGTTGGTTTTCCTGGGTGGGTGGGGCAAACCCGCGCAGGAAGAAAACCAGCGCCGCCGCAAAGGCGATGGTGATGGCGTTGGTGAGGAAGAGCAGGGAGGCTCCGCCTGCCACGTCCCAACGGGTGAGGGCGATGCCGATGCCAACCGTGCAAAGGGGCGGCATGAGGGCGGTGGCGATGGCTACCCCCGGCAAGGCGGCGGAGATATTGGGGCGGGTGAGGGCGTAGGCGGCGGCTAAACCTCCTGCCAGGGCAATAAGCAGGTCTATGGGGGAGGGATGGATACGGGCAAGTACCTCCGCCGGGAGTTCTTGCAACGCCACAATGGGTAGTTGGGTGTTGACCAGGGTCATCAGGCTGGAAAGCAGAACTGCCAACGCTCCTCCCCGAATCAGGGCGGTGAGGGAGTTTTGCGCCAATCGGGCATCGCCCATGATGGATGCCAACCCGATGCCGATGATGGGCGACATGAGCGGAGCCACCAACATCGCGCCGATGATGACCGCTGGGGAGTTGGTGATGAGCCCCAGGGTGGCAATGCTGCAAGAGAGTACAACTAACAGGAAGAAGTCGAAACTGGAGGTGGCAGAGGCGGAAATATCGCTAACGACTTCGATTCTTTCTCTTTCTGGCATGGGGCGCATAACGCGCCGCCAAAGGGAAGTTTGCTGCATCTTTGCCTCCGAGGCTGGTTTTTGTTGGTTTACAATTCCGCGCTGGTGACGGAGCGGGTGCGTCCCACCGTTTCGGCGGGGATGCGCTCGCCGAAGTGTTCGCGGAAGATTTGAAAATAGAACCATTCTTCTTTGGAGCGCAAGGCTGCCTGGGGATTTTCTTGTTGCGCCTGAGAAAATTCCTCATCCGAAACCTTTTCCTGAGCGTAGTTACCGAGCAGGTCTTGCGAGCCTGCGCCTTGTGAGAATTTTTGTTTGGGTCGCCATAGCACCTGTGGGGGAATGTAGCCCTGGAAGGCACGCCGCAGGAGGTGTTTTTCGGTTCCGTTGCCGGTGTGGAATTTGAGTTGGGCGGGCAGGCTCAATGCCACCCGAATCATTTCTTTATCCAAAAAGGGGACTCTGCCTTCCAGGCTGTGCGCCATTGTCATCCGGTCGGTGCGTTGCAGGTTGGTGTTGTGCAGGTTGGTTGTTGTCGTCCAGAGTTCGTTTTGGAAGGTTTGCGGGTCGGTGACTCCTGCCAGGTATTCGTACCCGCCGAAGATTTCATCGGCGCCTTCGCCGGTGAGCATGACTTTGACGTGTTCGGCTGCCAGCCTTGCCAAAAAATAGTTGGGGATGGCGCTCCGCACCAGGGCGGCGTCAAAAGATTCGAGGTGGTAGATGACTTCGGGCAGGGCTTCCAACATTTCTTCGGATGTGTATTGATAGACGTGATGTCTGGTTCCGAGCATGTCTGCTACTTCTTGTGAGCGGGCGATGTCCTCGCTGTCCTCCATGCCGACTACGAAGGTATCGAGCGTGTCGCGCCCCTCGCGTGCGAGGGCGGCTATCAGGCTGCTATCCAAGCCGCCAGAGAGGCTTACCCCTACGGGGATGCCGGGGTCGGCTATCAGGCGTTTTTCTACGGCTTGGCTCAGGCTGTTGCGGAGCAGGTCATCTATTTCGGTTTCGGAGATGTTGGAGGGGAGAGAGTTGTTCCATTGCAGGTCGTCAATTTCAAAATAACGGGTGAAACCGTTGCCTGGGCTCCACCAATGCCCGGCGGGGAACTCTAAAATTTCGCCGGGGGCATTCAGCAGGGCTTTGATTTCGGATGCGAAGTAGAGAGTATCTTCGCCTTGGGCGTAGTAGAGGGGTTTGATGCCGAGGGGGTCTCTTGCCAGCAGGGGTTCTTCCCCCAGCAGGGCAAAAGCGAACATGCCATCCAATTTTTGCAGAGCTTCGGTATTTTGGTCTGTCAGCAGGCGCAGAACAACTTCCGTATCGCCTTCGGTTTGCCAGTTTCCACCCTCTTCCTGGCGCAGTTGTTGGTAGTTGTAAATTTCTCCGTTAAAGGCAATCCAGTTTTCGCCGTCTGTCATGGGTTGCTGGCTGGTTTCCACGTCCACAATGGAAAGCCGGGTGTGTCCCAGCGTGCCGGAGGGGGTGGAGATGACATTTTGCTCGTCTGGTCCGCGATGTTGAATGGTTTTGATTGATTTTTTTACGAAGGTTGTTTTCTTTTTTGGGGTTGTCCCTGAGAATCCGCACATTGATTTTTCCTTTCTGATGGTTGAATTTACCCGAGGAAGTACAGCATGACCATTGCGCCGAGATACATCCCGGAGAGCAAAAGCCCGTCCCAAGAGATGCGGTATGGAGTCTTGGGGGAGACGCGGTACATGAGGCTGACGATGACGACTCCCGTCATCATCATGGTGATGACGGCGGCGAAGCCGTTGGCATCTGTGAGGGCTGCCCAAAAATTATCGCCGCCGTCTGCCAGGTCGTAGATGGGCAAGAGAGCGATGTTGAACAGGTTGGAGCCGAGGACGTTGGCGATTGCCATATCAATTGCTCCAATGCGAATGGCTGCCAGGCTGGCGGCAATTTCTGTCAGGGAGGTGGAGGTTGCCAGAAAGAGATTCCCTACAAAACTGCGAGAAAGCCCGGTTGTGGCAGAAATGCGGTCGCCGATGGAGGCGAGCCAGACCCCCAGCGCCACCACTGCCAGGGCGCTGAACAGGAAAATTAGGGCGGCTTTGCGGGCGCTGATGTGGGCGTAATCCCCCACCTGCGCTTCCTGTTCGCGCACCTCGGCTTGACGGGCTTGCTCCACTTTGGAGATGAGTTGCGCCCCAAAGCCATAAGTGAGCAGAACCAGCACGCTGAGCAGGCTGAAGCCCCACAACCCCACGCTGTTAAACTGTGTGCCGATGAGAACGCCCATCGCTACCATGCCCAACATCAACACACCCAGCCCGGCAGAGAGGATGTGACCATCATGCGTTTTGGAGAGGATGCGTCCCGGCTGATAGGCTAAATCCATCATGGCGATGAGCGCCAGGTTGAACAGGCAAGAGCCGAGGATGGAGCCTGCCGCCAGGTTGGGCGCTTTAAGCCAGGCAACTGCCGAAACCCCGGAGGCAAGTTCTGGCAGGGAAGTGACCCCGGCGATGAGAATCGCACCCACCCAGGCGCGTCCCAGCCCGGTTTTATCCGCCAGTACGTCTCCATATTTGGAGAGCAAGGTTGCCGCCCAGATGATGAGAACGGCGCAGAGTAGGAATTCGAGCCAAATCATTATTTTTTCCTTTCGCTATAACGGAGAATTTTCAGCCGCAGAGTTGCAGCACGGCTTGGCGGGCTTCGCCTTCCGCCACCACAACCAGCACATCACCGGCTTGCAGGGTTGTCTCACCGCGTGGGATGAAAACCTCCCGCCCTCGCCGCACGCTGGCTATCAGGCAGGCAGGCGGAAAAGGGATGTCTTTCATCTTCTTGCCTGCGGCGGCGGCAAAAGGCTGAATAACTACATCCGATACGTTCACCCGCGCCGGGGTGAGCGCATCCAGCCGAACAGCGTGTTCGCGGTGTCGCTGGCTTACGCGCCGGGTGAGGGCGATTTCGTAAGCGTGAATGACATCTGCCCGGCGTAGAACCCCCAACAGTTTGCGGGGGTCTTCCCGCGAGACGACCGGCAGGCGACCTACGTCTCGGCGGCTCATTCGCCGCAGAGCGGCGCTGAGGCTTTCATCCGGGTAGGCAGTTTCGGGGTGACGGGTGCAGGCTTGGCTGACGGTTTCGCCCTGAGTGCGTTCTATATCCTGCACAGTCAGGATTCCGCTCAGGTTGCCTTCGGCATCTGTTACCGGCATCCCGTGTCGGCGGCTGCGTGCCAAAAGGTCGGCGGCTTCCTCCAGGGGCATGGTTTCGGGCAGGGAGGCGGAGTCGGGGCGCATGGCTTCACCAACGGTGATGGCGCTCATCACCTCCCCGTCCCGCCCCCTATCCAGGCGTCTGCCGTGCCTTGGCAGCCCCAGAGCATAGACAGAGTCGCGTTGAATGCGTTGAGAGAGCAAAACGCTCACGGCTACGGCGAACATGAGAGGCAGGATGATGCGGTAATCATTGGTCATTTCAAAAAGGAGCAAGACAGCCGTAAGCGGGGCATGAACAGCCCCGGCTAACACCGCCGCCATGCCAACCAGGGCAAAAGCGGGCGGGTTTAGCCCCAACAGGGGGAAGAGACTCTGCGCCCCCAACCCAAACGCGCCGCCTAGCATTGCCCCTACAAAAAGGGAGGGCGCAAACACCCCGCCCAAAAAGCCCCCGCCAATGCTCACCGGGGTAAGGATTAATTTGGCAAGCATCAGCGCCAGCAAAAGCCCCAACCCCAAATCGTTTTTGTTTAGCGCCTCGCCGATGGTCTCGTAACCTACCCCAAAAACCTGCGGCAGAAAAATCCCCGTCAGCCCCACCAACGCTCCTGCAAACGCGGTTTTCACCGGGCGGGCAACCTGCCAGGCGCGGAAAAAATCCTGCGCCAGGTACAGCAGGCGCACATATAAAGCCGAAACCGGTCCAGCCAGCAGACCCAGACCCAGGTAAAGAGGCAGTTCCCAAACCGAGTGAAAGGCATAAGCGGGAACCTGAAAGGCGGGCGATGCTCCCGAAACCGCCTGCGTAAACACGGAGGAGGTAACCGCCGCGACCAGAATCATCCCCAGGTTACCGCCAATTTCCCCCAGGATAATCTCCAGCGCAAAAAACACCCCGGCAATGGGCGCGTTAAAAGCGGCGGCAATGGCAGAAGCCGCCCCCGCCGCCACCAGGGTACGGGTGCGCTCATCCGAAAGGCGGAAGACCCGCCCTAAAAAAGAGCCGAGATTTGCCCCAATCTGCACGGAGGGGTCTTCCGGTCCCACAGACGCGCCCGCGCCGATGGAAAGAATCGCGGCGGCGGCCTTGATGGGCGCTTTCTGATAAGCCAACCTGCCCCCGGAGAGTGCCACCGCCTGCATAATGCCTGCCGTGCCGTGTAATTTTTCCTCGCCAATAAGAAAATGCGCCACCAAGCCCACCAAAACCCCGCCCGCCAAAGGGACGAGCGCCACCTGCCAGCCTTGTACCGCCCCAAAAATGGTAGCTCCCAAGCCATCAAAAAGCCACTTAAAGAGCCAAACGCCCACGCCGCTTCCCAAGCCTACTAAAACGGCGGCAGCGCCCAGGGTAAGCGTGTCGGAAGTGGATATTCGCAGGAGCAGGGGGAATCTTTTCATTTTCATCTCTCTTTTCTGTGCGCTCATCGTCTATTACAACCCGGTCAGCCGTGTCTGGCGCAAAATGCCCAAAAAATATAACACAAAAACGGGGCTATTCTTCCGACTGCATTGGCTTGTTTGACAATTCGGAAAAACGGGAGTAATATTTTGTAAGAAACGGAAATAAATAAGACTTATTATGTACAAAATCGACAAAACTGATTGGAAAATCATCAACTTGCTTATGCAAGACGGCAGAATGCCAGCCGCTGATATTGCCCGCCTGGTGGGGGATATTTCTGAGCGGGCGGTGCGTTATCGCATTGAACGAATGCGAGAAAACGAAATTATTCAAATTACGGCAGTTGCCAACCCTCGCGCCGTAGGTATGACGGCGGTGGCGGATGTCTGGCTGGAGTGCGATGCCGATTCCATTATGGAAGTTGCCAGGCGCATGACGGAGTACGAAAACGTCAGTTATGTTGCCTGCTCCATTGGAGAGACGGACGTAAGCGTCCAAATTCTGGCGCGCGATACCGCAGAAGTGTATCGCTTTGTAACGGAGGTGATAGGTAAGTCGCCTGGGGTAAGAAAGACCACAACGTCTATCGTGCCCCTTGTGCTCAAGGATGTGTATGAGTGGAAAATCCCTGCGGGGACGGTGGAAGATTGATAAAAACACATTCACAAAGGAGTCTGTTACCATGAAAAATTTTGCCAAAAGCCAGGCAATGCAAAAACGCGCCCAACAAATTACCCCCCTGGGCGTAAATTCCAATTTCCGTTACTGGGGCGAGGGCATCACCCCTTACGTCAGCAAGGGCAAAGGCGCTTACCTGTGGGACGTGGACGGCAACCGCTACATTGACTACCGCATGGCGTTTGGACCTATCATTTTGGGTCACGCGGTGGACGAAATTGACAACAAAGTTGCCGAAGAAATTCGCAACGGGGTTCTCTTTGCCATGACCGGCGAACTGGAACTGGAAGTGGAAGAAATGATTATCAACATGGTTCCCGGCGTGCAAATGGTGCGCCTGGCAACCACCGGCACCGAAGCCACCATGCACGCCATCCGCGTAGCGCGGGCATTTACCGGGCGGGAGATGATTGTCAAATTTGAGGGGAATTATCACGGCTTTCACGACAACACCCTCTGGAGCACTTACGCCCCCGCAGAAGCCTACGGCAGCCCCCGCTCACCCATCCCGGTTCCGGCATCCTCCGGCATTCCCCGCACCCTCGGCAGCCTCATCATCACCCTGCCCTTCAACGACAAAGAAGGATTTGAGCGGGTCATGTTCTCTTACGGGCGGCAGATTGCCGCTGTCATCACCGAACCCTGCCAGGGAAACTGCGGCGCCATTTTGCCCCAACCCGGCTTTTTAGACCTGGTGCAGCAAAAGTGCACCGAATACGGCGCAATGTTCATCCTGGATGAGGTGAAAACCGGCTTCCGCATCGGCAACGGCGGCGCACAGGAATACTACAACCTCTCGCCAGACCTGATAACCTACGCCAAAGCCCTCGGCAATGGCTACCCGGCGGCAGCCTTTGGCGGCAAACGCGAGGTGATGGAAATCATTGGGCGGGGCGTGGCGCAAGGCGGAACCTACACCAACAACAAACCGGGCGTTGCCGGAGCCTGGGCAACCCTCAAGATGTTGCAAGAGAAACCCATCCTGGCAGAAATTGAACAGCGCGGCAAACGCCTGATGGACGGCGTAGACCAGATTCTCACCGAAGAAGGTCTGGTTCACACCATGAACGGCTACCCGGCAATGTTCTCCTTTGCCATCGGCGCAGAGCAAGTGACCAACCAACGCGAGTGGAACAAAACCGACCACGACCTGTACCTTTCCATTATGGATAAGATGATGGAACGCGGCGTGATGCCGGATATGGATGCCCGCGAACCCTGGTTTATGGCGCACGCCCACAGCGAAGCGGACGTGGACGAAACTCTTACCGTCTTCCGCGAAGCCGTGCGGGAAGCCAAGGGCTAGAAAGGACTTTTTATGATAAATCAACTTTCCAGCCAGGAAATTGTCGCCCTTAGCAAGGAATACACCTTCTTCTCCTGGTCGGTACAGGGGCAGGTGAACCCCATTCCGGTGGCGAAGGCGGAAGGGGTGTATTTTTGGGATACAGATGGCAAACGCTATCTCGATTTTTCCTCCCAATTGATGAACACCAACATTGGGCATCAGCACCCCAAAGTGATTAAAGCCATTCAGGACCAGGCGGCGGAACTGTGCTTTGTTCACCCCGGCAACACCACCGAAATCCGCGCCCGGTTGGGCAAAAAACTCTCCCAAGTCACCCCCGGCAACCTGAAGAAGACCTTTTTTGCTCTGGGCGGCGCAGAAGCCAACGAAAACGCCATCAAAATCGCTCGTTTTTACACCGGGCGGCACAAAATTTTGGCGCAATATCGCTCTTATCACGGCGCAACGCATGGGGCAATTGCCCTCACCGGTGACTATCGCCGCCTGGCAGTAGAGCCGACCATGCCCGGCGGCGTTCACTTCCTGAACCCGCACTGCTACCGCTGTCCCTTTGGGCAAACGGCGGGAACCTGTCAGATGCAGTGCGTCAGCCACCTGGAAGAAGTGATTCAGTACGAAGGACCCGACAAAATCGCCGCCATCATCATGGAAGGCGTGGTCGGCTCCAACGGTATCATCGTCCCGCCGGATGGTTATTGGCAGAGCGTGCGCCAAATTTGCGACAAATACGGTATTCTGCTCATCTCCGATGAGGTGATGAGCGGTTGGGGGCGCACCGGTCAATGGTTTGCGGTGGATAACTGGCAGGTCGTGCCAGACATCATCAGCACCGCCAAAGGCATCACCAGCGGCTATGTGCCGCTCGGCGCGGTGATTGTGAACGAGAAGATTGCCCAATTTTTTGAAGACAAATACCTTTATGCCGGTCTGACCTACAACGGTCACGCCCTGGCGCTTGCTGCCGCTATGGCAACCATCGAAGTCTATGAAGAAGAAAATCTGCTGGAAAAAGCCCGCACCCTGGGTGTTTACCTGCGCGAGAAGCTGGAAGCCCTGAAAGCCGCCCACCCCTCGGTGGGAGATGTACGCTCCATTGGGCTTTTCTCCACCCTGGAACTGGTGAAAGACCGCCAGAGCAAAGCCGTCATGCCCGCCGGTGTGATGGGTCAGGTGGGCAAATTTCTTCGGGAGAACGGCTTATTCACCTTCATTATGGCAAACAACATGGGCAGCATGGTTTTTGTCGTCCCGCCCCTCACCATCACCCAGGAACAATTGGATGAAGGCTTGGCAATTGTAGATAAAGCCCTGCTCATTGCGGATGAAGAAACTAAAAACTAGAGGGTAGAGATTCATTGGTCGTTATCCGACTAACCCACTACTCGACTAACCCAAAGGACTACCATGGAAAAAGTTCTCAACTACATCAACGGTGAATGGCTGGAGCCTGCCGTTGCGGAATATTTTGACGTAATTAACCCGGCGACCGGGCTTGTGATTGCCCGAACCCCCCTCAGCCAGGCATCCGCTGTGGAAGCGGCGGCACAGGCGGCGGCGCAGGCTTTTCCGGCTTGGCGGCGGACTCCCGCCCAAGACCGGGTTCAGTACCTCTTCAAACTGCGCGATTTGCTCAAAGCCAACATAGACGAAATCTCCCGCGCCATCACCAACGAGAGCGGCAAAACCTTTGAAGAAGCCAAAGCCGAAATGGTGCGCGCCATTGAAAACGTGGAAGTTGCCAGCGGCATCCCCATGTTGATGAAAGGTGAAATTAGCGAAGATATTGCCCCCGGCATTGACGAAATTATGCTGCGCCAGCCCCTGGGCGTGGTGGCGACAATTGCGCCCTTCAATTTCCCCGGCATGATTCCCTTCTGGTATCTGCCTTACGCTTTGGCAACCGGCAACACCTACCTGGTGAAACCCTCCGAGAAAGTGCCGGTAACGATGCAAATCATCTTCCGGCTGATAGACCAGGTTGGCTTCCCCCAAGGGGTGGTGAACATGGTCAACGGCGCAAAAGAGACGGTGGATGCCATTCTCGACCATCCGGCGATTCGCGCCATTACTTTTGTGGGTTCTACCAACGTGGCGCGTTACATTTACAGCCGCGCCTCCGCCAACGGCAAGCGGGTGCAGGCGCAGGGCGGGGCAAAAAACCCGGTCATCATCCTACCGGATGCGGATATGGATATGGCAATTCGCATCACCGCCGACTCGGCGTTTGGCTGCGCCGGGCAGCGCTGTTTGGCAACCTCGCTGGCAATTACGGTGGGCGAAGCCCGCAACGACTTCTGCGAAGGCATTTGCGATGCCGCTTCCGGGCGCACGGTGGGCTACGGGTTGGATAGCGCCGCCCAAATGGGCGCGGTGATTAACGCCGCCAGCAAAACCCGCATCGAGCAGCTCATTGCCCTGGGCGCGTCTGAAGGCGCTTCGGTTCCGGTGGATGGGCGCAATGCGGTCATCCCCGGTTACGAGGGAGGCACTTTTGTACGCCCCACCATTTTGGCGGATGTGCAGCCCGGCAGCGAAATTTGGAAGACCGAAATTTTCGGACCCGTGTTAAGTCTCATGCACGTCAACACCATTGACGATGCCATTGCCCTGGCAAATAGCCATGTGTACGGCAACCAGGCAAGTCTCTTCACCAGCAGCGGCGCGGCAGCCCGAAAATTCCGCTACGAGGTGGAAGCCGGGAACGTGGGAATCAACATCGGCGTTGCCGCCCCTATGGCATTCTTCCCCTTCTCCGGTTGGAAGGACTCCTTCTTTGGCGACCTGCACGGGCAGGGCATGGATGCGGTGGAATTCTTCACCCAGAAGAAGGTGATTGTGGAGCGTTGGCCCAAGGAATGGACGAGGAAGTTCTGATAGTTACAGTGGGTAGTTATAGTGGGTAGTGTCAGTGGACAGTTACAGACTGACACTACCCACTGACCACTTACACTGACCACTGATAAAGGAGAAACCGTGTCTTACGAAAACGCATTGAACTACGCCGAGCAATGGCTGAATATCATCAAACAGCCCAACCACCCCAGCGAAGAGCAGGCAAAATGGATTATCTCTGAATCCATGTATAACTTTGCAGAACATTTTAATCGCGGCTGGTTAGACTATCGCAAATCCGTTACCCAAGCCGGGCAATGGGCGGCAACCGAGTGGACGGGGCGCGGCGCGACCTTTGAGGACGTTTTGGGACGTAAATACATAGACTTTTTGGGCGGCTTTGGCATGATGGATTTGGGTTGGAGCCATCCCGAAGTCGTTGCCGCCGTGCAAGCCCAACTCCTCCGCACCCCCATGCCCAGCCAGGAACTGATAGACCCCCTGCGCGGCGTTTTGGCGCGTCTGCTGGCAGAAATTACCCCCGGCGACTTGAAATACGCCTGGTTTGCCGCCAGCGGTACCGAAGCCATCGAAGCCGCCATTAAACTGGCAAAAGTTCACACCCAAAAACCGGCTTTCATTGTCTCTGTTAAGGGCTTTCATGGCAAGACGATGGGTTCGCTTTCGATGATGGGCAAAGCCGACTATCGTCAGCCTGCCGGGCTGCTGTACGGTGGACCGGTCTATCACGTCCCTTACGGGGATGCCGAAGCGGTGGAAAAACAGCTCGAAATCTGCGAAAAGATTGGGGTGGGAGTCGCCGCCGTGCTGATGGAGCCGATTCAGGGCGAGGCGGGCGGAATCGTCCCCCCGGAAGATTTCTGGAGCCGAAT
>DYNS01000380.1 GCA_020720965.1 Anaerolinea sp.
CTACAATTTTTTCGCGCACACCCAGGTTTCCGTTTGCGCCGAATTTCATGCGGTAGAGGTCATTGTTGGCTTGCCAGCCGGGGGCTGCCGGGCGCGGTTCTACGGTGGAGTATAGGATGGTGAGGGCGGCTTTGGGGTCAAAGTCGGCAAAGTGAATGATGTTGGGGGTTTTTAAGTCTATGGGGGCGGCTTGGGGGTTGCTGATGTCCAGTACCCACAGGCTGTTCAGTTCCCCTTCGTTTTGCGGTTTGCGGGTGTACAAAAGCCAGCGCCCATCCCGCGAGAGGCGCAGGATGCGCCCATCCAGGTCGGCGGAGGTGAGGAGGGGGGCGCGGTTGGAGGTGGAGCCTTGCATGAGCCAGGCGTTGCCCCCGGCAAGGTAGATGAGTTTGCCCGCAATGGGCAGGGGCGCAAAGGGTTTTTGCACGCCGACCATGATGATTTCGTCCACTGCCGGGCGCAGGACGGTGGAACGCGAAATACTGGTGTTGAGGAGTAGCCCGTCTTCGTAGTAACGCCGGTAAACCACTTCTCTTTCCCCGTTCTGACCGGCTTGCAGGAGGAGGGTTTCCCCCAGGGGCATGGATTCGTTTTGGACGGTTTGCCGCTCGAAGGGGATGAGGCTTTGCCCGGTTTCAAATTCTTCCCGCCCGCGCACAACCCGCACTTGCAACCCGGCAGAGACGAGGGTGTACAGGGGCGGTTCCACTTTATCCAGTGCGCCGGGTTCGATACCGGCGGCGGCGAGGGCATCTGCCACTTTTGCGCCGCTGTTTATCTGAATCGTTTCCTCCGCGCCATCTGCCAAAATGCTGACCGGCACATTGGCTTGGCTTTGCGAGACGCGGGGGGCGAGGCAGCCGCTAGAGAGCAGCGCAAAAAACAGGGTAACGAGGAGCAGTTGCCAGCGGGGAGGTTTCATTTGCCTGAAAAAGTTGCCAAAACGGGTTATTTTATCCGCCCGGTGATGGTCATCAGCCCATCCGCTATAGTAACGGTTTCCAACCGGAAACTGATGGCAGCGGGACCTAACGCGCCTGTGAAAATCTCTTGCAAAAAGGCGCTAATCGTCCCGTTTAAGCCCTCCGGGGCGGGGAAGGGTCCAAAATCGGTGGAAACAACCGCAATGGCGGGTTTCCCCTCCGGGCTGACGGAAACCGACAGCACAATGCGGACGTTGAACTCCAGGTTGCCTTGCACGGCTTTGCCAAACACCAGAACCTGGTTATCTCTAAAATAAACTTGCGGATTGGTGAGGAAGGGGTCGGGCTTCTCCGCCAGTTTGGCGGCAAGCAGGGAGGTCATCTGGCTTTCGCTAAAGGTCAGGCTCAGTAAGCCGTTGTTGGCGGCGGCGGTTTGGGCGGCTTGCATCATCTGCTCGGCGCTGAGGGCGGCTTCGGTGGAGACGGGTACGCTCTGCTCCGGGTAGGCAGGTCCGCCGACAAACACGGTGCAAGCCAGCGATGCCAGCCCAAGCACGAGTAAAAAGGCGGCAATGGCGATTTTGTTCTTCTTCATGTTTCTTTTAATATCCTTTACGGGTAGAATGTAGGGTCAAATTTTGCAAAAACGGAGCCATTATAGCATGAGCGAATTACAACCCGATGGAAGCCTGCCCCTTACAGCCCTGTTGGAAGGGCTGTTGTTTGTTGCCGCCGAGCCGGTTCTGCCCTCCCAACTTGCCTCCGCGCTGGAGGTTTCTGGGGCGGAGGTGGAACAGGGACTCGCCGCGCTGGAAGCGGCGCTCGCTGTCCCTGGGCGCGGTCTGCGGTTGATGCGCCATGCCGGGCGGGTGCAACTCACCACCGCCCCGGAAATGGCGGAGACGGTGGAGCGCCTCTTGGGGCTGGAGGCGGCAACCCGCCTGAGCCGCGCCGCCCTGGAAACCCTCGCCATCATCGCCTATCAGCAGCCCGTCACCCGCCCGGCAGTGGATGCTGTGCGGGGCGTGAACAGTGACGGGGTCATGAAGAGCCTGCTTGGCAAGGGATTGTTGCAGGAGGTTGGTCGCTCGGAAGGTCCCGGCAGACCGATTTTATACGGCACAACCCCCCAATTTTTGCAGCATTTTGGCATTACCTCCCTCACCCAACTACCCCCGTTGGATGTCTCTGCCGCCCCAGAGAAAGACGTGCAAATGCTAAAGGGCTAACGCCTGGCGCGTATCCCCAGCCGGAGGGTTGGGTTATATCTCTCGAACCCGTAGGACAGTGAAGAACTGTCCTACGAACTTTTTATGGGAGAAAACCTGATGCGTAAACGAGTTGTTATTACTGGGTTGGGAGCCATTAGCCCGCTGGGAAACACCCTGCCAGAAACCTGGCAAGCCATCCTCGCCGGGAAATCTGGCGCTGCCCCCATCACCCTCTTCGATGCCTCACAGCACAAGACGCAGTTCGCCTGCGAAGTAAAAAATTTTGCCCCCGCCGCCTTGCTGGGAGGGCGAGAAGCCCGCCGCATGGATAGATTTGCTCAGTTCGCCCTTGTCTCTGCCCAGGAAGCGGTTTCCCATGCCGGGCTGAGCATCACCGAAGCCAACCGCGACCGAATCGGCGCTCTGATTGGCTCTGGCATTGGCGGCATTGGCACAATTGTGGAGCAACTCGCCATCCTGCGCGAGAAAGGTCCAGACCGGGTCAGCCCCTTCCTTGTGCCGATGATGATTAGCGACAGCGCCGCCGGGATGATTGCCATCCGCATGGGCATTCGCGGACCCAATGTGGCTCTCGCCACTGCCTGTGCCACCGGCTCCAACGCCGTAGGCGAGGCGGCAGAGATGATTCGGCGCGGCGCGGCAGATGTGATGCTGGCAGGCGCGGCAG
>DYNS01000381.1 GCA_020720965.1 Anaerolinea sp.
CCATCGTACCTACGTTCAGGTGCGGCTTGCTGCGGTCAAATTTTTGCTTTGCCATTTATTACTCTCCTTTTGTAAAAAAAGAAACGGAGTGCGTATCCAGCAACAGAGCCCTCAATGGGATTTGAACCCATGACCCCAGTCTTACCAAGACTGTGCTCTACCGTCTGAGCTATGAGGGCTTGTCGTGCTGCCCGGCGAAGCCGGGATGGTGGGCAGTGAAGGATTCGAACCTCCGAAGGCGTCTGCCAGCTGATTTACAGTCAGCCCCCTTTGGCCACTTGGGTAACTGCCCATCTATTAAATTGGAGCCATTACAGGCTCGCGTTTGAGGTCAGAACTGACACCAAAAGCCAACCAACAATGGAGCCGACGACGAGAATCGAACTCGTAACCGCCCGCTTACAAGGCGGGTGCTCTGCCGATTGAGCTACGTCGGCGCAACCATCCCGCGTTAAGCGGGGCGATTATACCAAAGCTCGCCCGGCATCACAAGGGTATCGCGCGGCGCTCTCGCAAAATGCAATGAACATGATAGGCTGCATTTTACAACAGTGCAAGCGGGTGTGGAGTTTATCAGGTTTAAGAATACGAGTCAAGGAATATGTTTGCGCTAAAAATAGGGCGCGGAGGGGTGGGTCGAATGGGGTAAAATAACCCGCCTTAGCCGTTTTTATTCTTTTGGATAGGATTTTCCCTGTGTTTGAGATTCTCTTTTTAGGCACCTCCGCTTCTGCTCCTTCTGCTCGTCGTGGGCTTTCTGCCAGTGTGGTGAAGCATGACGAATTCCGGTTTTTGGTGGATTGCGGCGAGGGAACGCAGAGGCAGATTTTACAATCTGGGATTGGTTTTCGACAGTTGAATCGCATTTTGCTCACCCACAGCCATCTCGACCATATTTTAGGTTTGGGCGGGTTGATGTCTACATTTATGCGCTGGGAGAGCATTGAAGAGTTGGAGATTTTCGGCGGCAAAAGCACGCTGGAGCGTGTGAAAACCCTGGTCTTTGATGTGGTGCTGCGCGGGCAGAAGCCGCCGATGAATTTACATTTCCGCGAGGTGAAGCCGGGGGTGATTTTTGAAGCCGACGATTTTACGGTGAGCGCTTTTCCGGTGACTCACCGGGGACCGGATTGCTTTGGTTATCGCTTTGAGGAGAAGGCGCGCCGTCCGTTTTTGAATGAGCAGGCGACTGCCCTGGGTGTGCCGTTTGGGCCGGAGCGTAGCAGGCTGGTTGGGGGGCAGGAGGTTGTTTTGCCAGATGGCAGGATGGTAACGCCGGAGGATGTGTTAGGTCCTTTGCAGCGTGGAACCCGGCTGGTGGTGGTTGGCGATACGGGTCGGACGGATGATTTGCTGGCGGAGGCGCAGGGCGCAGATGCGCTGGTGATTGAATCCACCTACCTGGATGAAGATGCCGAGATGGCGAAGCAGTATGGGCATCTGACGGCGCGGATGGCGGCGCAGTTGGCGCAGAAAGCCGGGGTGGGGCGCTTGATTCTCACCCACATTTCGCGCCGTTACCGCGAGAAGGATGTGCTTGCCGAAGCGCAGGCAGTTTTTCCCCATTCGGTCGTGGCGAGGGATTTTGACCAGTTTGCGGTGCGCCTGGCTGCGGACGATGCGGAGAAGCCGATTGCCTGACGGATGAAAAATGTAAAAAGGGCGCGACATCAAAGTCGCGCCCTTTTGTTTAGGAGGAGGGCGTTTATATCCAGGTTGGTTCGTGATATACGCCAAAGGCTTCTTTCATTACGCCTATCATCTCGCCCAGGGTGGCGTAGGCGCGGACGGCTTCCAGAATGTAAGGCATGGTGTTTTCGGTGCGCTGACAGGCGAGGCGCAGGCGGTCCAGGGTTTGCCCAACATGACCGGCATCGCGGGTTTGGCGGATTTCGTTGAGGCGGGTTATCTGACGCTGATAGCCTTGCGGGTCCATTGCCAGGATGGGGATACTGACGGGTTTTTCATCTACGTAGGCGTTTACACCGACTATTTTGCGCTTTCCTTCGTCAATTTCACGCTGATAGCGGTAAGCGGCGTCTGAGATTTCGCCTTGCATGAAGCCTTTTTCCAGGGCAGGGATAACTCCACCGAGAGATTCGATACGGCGGAAGTAATCGTATGCCTGGGCTTCGATGCGGTCGGTTTGGGCTTCTACGAAGAAGGAGCCGCCGAGGGGGTCTATGGTGTTGGTCACTCCGGATTCTTCTGCGATGATTTGCTGGGTGCGGAGGGCGATGGTGACGGCTTCCTGAGAGGGCAGGGCGAGGGCTTCGTCCAGGCTGTTGGTATGCAGGGATTGAGTGCCGCCCAAAACAGCGGAGAGGGCTTGCAGGGCAACCCGTACCACGTTGTTTTCCGGTTGTTGGGCGGTGAGGGAGGCGCCGGCGGTTTGGGTGTGGAAACGCAGGAGCCAGGAGCGGGGATTCTTTGCGCCAAAAGTGTGGCGCATTTCTTTTGCCCAAATCCGGCGGGCGGCGCGGTATTTGGCGATTTCTTCAAAAAAGTCGTTGTGGGCGTTGAAGAAGAAGGAGAGGCGCGGGGCGAATTCGTCCACGTCCATGCCGCGTGCGATGCCCCAACGGACATATTCCATGCCGTCTGCCAGGGTGAAGGCGAGTTCCTGGGCGGCAGTTGCGCCTGCCTCGCGGATGTGGTAGCCGCTAATGGAGATGGTGTTCCATTGCGGGACGGTTTTTGCGCCGTATTCCATGGTGTCTACCACCAGGCGCATGGAGGGTTCGGGTGGGAAGATGTATTCTTTTTGGGCAATAAATTCTTTGAGGATGTCGTTTTGGGTGGTTCCGCGCAGCT
>DYNS01000067.1 GCA_020720965.1 Anaerolinea sp.
ACCCCTTGCGCGGACGGTGTAGATGCCGCTCCCTGCCCGGCGGATGGCGCTGCCACCCCTTGCGCGGACGGTGTAGATGCCGCTCCCTGCCCGGCGGATGGCGCTGCCATTCTCTGCCCGGTGGATGACGGCGGCGGCGCAGAGGTCCCCGTTGCTGCGCCGCCGGTGCCGGGTCCGGGTGCGACCTCTGTCCGGGCTGTTGTTGCCCCTTCGCCTGCGGAGACTGTTGTTTGCGGGGCTGCCTCCCTGCGCGAAGCGGCAGGCGCGTACATCGGCTGGCTGCCATTCCCCACAAAGACATTGCCGGGCGAAGGCGGAGCGCCCTCCCCCTCCTCCCGTCCATAGTTCTCAAGGGCAGCCCTGGGGTTGTTGGCGTAGGAGCGGGCAACCCCGGCCACCGCTCCGGCTGCCAGCGCCACCTCCGGGCGACCAGCCATGGTCGCAATCGTGGCAACGCTTCCGGCGGCATCCGCCACCCGCCTGCCCACGGCTGCCTGGGCAGTTTGCAGGATGGTGGGTCCGCCAAAACTGGAGTTGACAACGCTGAAGGTGTTGCCGGTGCTGAGGAGGATGCGCCAGGCTCCGTTGAAGAAGATTTGGGCGATGATGCTCATCAGCACGACAACGACCAGCCACATCATCGCGTTTTCCAGGGTGTTCACGTCCCCGGTCACAAATGCCATGCCGCCCGACAACCAGCGCAAAAAGACCGCCAGGGTGAGAGACTGCACAAAGACCCGGAAGTATTGCTGCACAATCCCATACAGTATCTGCCCGCCGATTTCAAAAAATCCCAGGGGCAGGGCGGCGAACAGGAAGAGCATCAGGGTCATGGCGACAAAGGACATCAGGGCGTAGGCGAACCCGATGACCAGCATCAGGTAGGCACCCGCCAGGGACACCACTGCATAGACCAGACCGGTAAGGGCTTTCCCGGCCCGCTCCAGGGCATTTTCGAGCCTCTCCACCTCGGCGTTTCCAATCCCAAGCAGCCCGCCCTCTGCAATCGTGACTTCAATCAACTGAGGTTCGGGAAAGAAACTGCTCTCATACACAGGGGGCAGTTCCCACAAATCGCCGGACAATCCCAGGTCTCCATCTCCAGCCCGAAAGGGTTGCAGGAGCAGTTTGTCCAGAGGCAGGGAGGCTCCGCCCTGCACGATGTTGGAGACCAGGTTTTGGCGGAAGGTCTCAAATGCGCCCACGAAGTCGTATCCGAAGGAACTGGCGACAAACAGCATCGAGAGCAACATACCCCAGAGCATGACCCGCTCTGCCCGCACAAACCGCGCTCCGCCTCCCCACAGGGGCAGCATGAGCAGCAAGCCCGCCAAAGACAGGGCGACATACATCAAGCCGCTGCTGCCAAAGGCGACATCTCTCAGCATTCCGGGCATCAGCCCCTGGAACAGCCCCAGCATCTGGGTGCGGATGGACATCAGCCAGGCGTTTTCCAGCACCGTTTTGCTGAAGATGAAGGCGGCTGCCCGGTCGATAATCCAGAGTAGGACGGCGAAAGACCGCGAGACACCCACCACCGCGTTGGGCAGCGCGAGTTTCAGGTAGTTGTCCAGGATGCGCATGGAGGACCAGCAGTAGTCGCCGTTGTAGACCGGGAAGCAGTAGTTGGGTCCGGCAGGCGCGGCGGCGTAGGCAGCCATCCCCGGCAGGCAGAGCGCCGCCAGAACGGAGAGGAGGAGTAGCCATTTGGTATTTGTCTTCATCGTCTTTGCCTCCGGCTTCGCAGGGTGAATAGTCCGCTGCCTATCAATACCAGCGCCGCCAGGAAGAGAAAGTATCCCCGTTCCAGCCCTCCGGGTTCTTCCCGCAAGACCGGCGCGGGGGCGGAGGGGGCGGCGAGGTAGTCGTATGCGTCCTCCGGGGGACCTCCGGCAGGCAGGGAGATGGAAACTTCCAGGGTTTCGCCCTGCCAGAGCAATGGACGCAAGCCGTATTCCCCCAGATTCAGGTATCCCCGCATTCTGCCATCCTCCCAGGGCTGAATGCGGATGCGCAGTTCGCAGTGACCGGACTCGTCCGTAACGCAGGAGGAACCGGGGATGACCTGCCAGACATTTGCGCTGTCTTTACGGTACTCAAACCACTGCACCCGCACCCCCGCCTGGGCAGGGTGCAGGGTGATGACCAACCAGACCGATAAAACCGTAGTCCAGGATGCCATCGCTCACCACCCCCTGGACCAAAACCAGAGCCAGGAGGCAGCCCACAACAACACCAGACCCCGCCGGGACAGGCGCGGCGCTGCCACCGCGAAAAAGACCGAGGCGCTGTTGGCGGAAAAATAGGAGGAGAGAAACAACATCGCTGCCAGGGCTGTGGTCTCGTCTTCGCGCAGCAGGGCGTACACCCCCAACCCAATCCCCACCGGCAGGAGCCAGGGAAAAAGCAAGGCGAAGTTCCAGGACGCAGAGTTCAGGGCGGCTAATTTCAGCAGGAAGTCATCCACCCACCAGCCATAGAAAAGGACAGAGACCGCCAGTACCGCCAGGGTGGGAGCCAGCAGGGAGAGGATGTTGTCGCGGTGTTGTTTCAGCCAGACCAGGATGACAAATATCCCGGTTTGGGGTTTGAGCAGCAGGAGCGGGATAGCCCATCGGTGCGGGACCTGGGGCAGCATCGCTACTGCCAGCATCCAGTCGATATTGCCCAATATCAGCAGCGCCACCACCGGGAAGGAAGTCAGAGTGAGCGCCTGCGCCAGGGGAGAGCCTCCCCTGTTCCGCACCAGGGCGAGGAAGGCCGCCAGGATGACAAACCGGACTCCCAGCCCGGCGAGGTTTTCCGGCAGGCTGCCCAACCAGGCGAGGGGCAGGAAGAGCCATAATGCCCAGGGGGGATTGAAGAAGCCTTCCGCCTGGTAAGGCTGCCAGAAGTAGCCGGTGGCGGCGCGGAGAAAAACCTGGAAGTCCGTTGTGTAAAAGTTACCCAGCCAGAACGCCAACACCAGGCTGATGGCAAGCGCGGGGGTGAGTATTGGGCGGATTTGGGTTGCCCATGCTGTTTTTGTCATGCCGTTTTGTTCTCCAATAAAAAGTACCAATCAGTACATGGTGGGCGCAGGGTCCACTGCGCCCACCGCAGGCGAGTTGAGTTGATAGTGCAGGTGGGTTCCGTTGCTGTTGCCGCTGTTGTCCGTGGTTCCCAGCGCTTCCCCCCGATGCACAATTTGGGAGGCGCTCACGGTTACGCTTTGCAGGTGCATGTAGGTTGCCAGCCAGCCGCTGTTGAGCCAGCAGTCATCCGCGTCCGTGTCTCCAGCATGGCTTTCCACGCAGGCATCGTAGTCGTCCACCCGGATTTGGGCTTCGATTTGCAGGTATCGCCCCATGCCGTAGTTCCAGCAGTCGTATTCGTTGTCCGGGCAGCTTTCCACCTGGCGCACGATGGCGCGGTCGGTGGTGGCGAGGATGGTTGTCCCCTCCGGTACTGCCAGGTCCACGCCCCAGTGGGGGCTGCCGTCCGGGTAGATGTTGCAGTAGTAGAACGTCACCAGTCCCCATTCGCCCGGTTCGTAGTCGGTGGGCCAGCCCCCGAAGGGGTTGTCCGGGTACACCACTCCGGCGTTGTCGCAGTTGCCGCCTTCCGGCGGTTCTCCGTCTCCGGGTCCATAGTCGGGCGAGTAGCCATACCAGCCGCGGTGATTCATCGGGGTAATAGCCCCAACCGCCCCCGCTACGCAGCAGAGACAGGTCAGGAGGGGCAGGGCAAGTAAAACCAGGCGCTTCGACATCATGGGATATACATCGGGTACTTGGGAGGCAGCAGGCGGAAGATGCTTTCGATGGTGCTGATGGTGATGAGTCCTCCGTTGGCATTGCTCTCGTTTTGCTTGGGGATGGCGACTGTCCCGCTCCGCAGCAGGTAGGGGATGTCCACGTACAGGGTTTTTCCGGCGCTGTCCGGCGGGGCGCAGAATTTCACCAGCCCGTTTTCGGTTCGCGCCCGGTCCAGCACCTGATAATCTGCATCGACCAGGTAGACCATGACATCCTGCACCCCCTCGTCCTTGAGCGCCATGATGCTGTCTTCGTTGCCGTCCACGTAGGCAAGCACCCGCACGTATGCGGCGCAGCTTCCGTATACCGCGCCGCCGGTGGAGGCGGCTGCGCCGGGGGTGGCGGTGGGGGCGTTGGAGGCGGTTGTTCCGCCGCCGGAGGCGCTGCTGCTGGCGGTGTTTTGCGCCACCGGCTGCTGGGTGTTGCTGGCGGCGGCTCCCTGGGTGGCGGTGGGCAGGGAACCGTATGACTGGGTGGCAGCGGCGGTTTGGGTGGCGGCGAGGTTGGGGGTGGCGGTTGCCGCCGATGCGGTGAGGGTGGCTCCCCAGTCGGGGGTGGCGGTTGCCGCCAATGCGGTCATGGTCGCGTTCCAGTCCGGGGTGGCGGAGTATTGCGGGCTGGCGGTGGCGGTGCGTGCCTGGGCTGTCAGGGTGCCTCCCCAGTTGGGGGTGGCTGTAGCGGCGAGGGCGGTCATGGTGGCGTTCCAGTTCGGGGTGGCTGTTACCGCCAACGCGGTCAGGGTTGCGTTCCAGTTGGGGGTGGCGGAGTATTGCGGGCTGGCGGTGGGGGTGCGTGCCTGGGCTGTCAGGGTGCCGCCCCAGTTGGGGGTGGCGGTGGCGGCCAGGGCGGTCATGGTGGCTCCCCAGTTCGGGGTGGCTGTTACCGCCAATGCGGTCAGGGTTGCGCTCCAGTCCGGGGTGGAGGAGTGCAGAGGGTTGGGGGTGGATGTCCAGGCTTGTGCGGTCTGGGTGAATGCCATGGCGGTCTGGGTCGCGCCCCAATCCGGGGTGGGCGAAAAGACCGCCGGGGTGAAGGAGGGGGTGGCAGTGATGACTATCGGGGTGGTTGTGCCTCCCCCCCCTCCTCCTGGAGTGGGCGTTCTGGTTGCCGTGCCGGTGACGGTGGGGCTGGGGGTGCGCGTAAAGGTCGCGGTGGCGGTCGCAGTGCGGGTATTGGTCAGGGTCGCGGTGGGGGTGAAGGTGCGGGTGAAGGTTGCAGTCGGGACGGGGGTTGAAGATGGGTCTGTTCCGCCTCCGCCGTCATCGCCTCCCCCTCCCCCGCCTCCCCCGCCTCCCCCTCCATCCGTGGTTGCTGTGGGAGAGGGGGTCGGGGTGCCGGTGGGGGTGCCTGTTTCGGTCGCTGTACCTGTAGCGGTGGCTGCCTGGGCTGTCAGGGTCAGGATGCCTACCGGGGGTTCCCACTCCGGTACCGTGATGCGAAAGTACCCATAAATTCGCTTTTCTTCTTTCAACAATTCTCCTGAAATGGGAGGCGCGGTGAAATTTATTTCCCCTGATGCTGGGAAGTCTGCGGCATACGTGGGAAGCAAACCTGAACGGGAATCAGCCTGCGACGTACAACCCTGGTCGTAGACATTGGGGACTTGAATCGTTTCGGAATACCACCCATTGCGCTGATTACTAGAATTAAATCCATCTCCCTTGATGTATTGTGTGAGTGTGTTGGGCGGGTCCGCCAGTGAGCCATCATCACCGCATAAACGCAGGTCGTATTCATAAACCGCCGTTTTGCCTAGAACATCGGGGTTGTAAAAAAAACCAAGCGGTAAAGACCGGCTCACACCGTCCAGGAAACGATATTCGATGTAGTTTTCGCCTGTGACACAGAGGAGTTCATCGGGCAATTTTGAATAAAACGCGGGAAAATTAAATGTATTGAATATGTGTACTTCGGAGCCGCTATCTCTCAGCGCATTGCGGGAACACGCAAAGGGACGGGAATATAGATTGTCCTCCGGTGGTTCATCTTGCAAGGTAATGGTGATGGAACCGTTTATCCGGTCCTGAGCGCTTAGGGTGTCCCAAAATGCGAGGTCGAACGTATAGCGGTTGGATGGTAAAAGGGCTTTGGGGTAGTAGGTAAAGGCATCGTGAAATGTGTTATCCGGTATCGGCTGTGCAGGATAAAAGGCGCTTCCCAATACGTTGAACCGATGACGATGATGAATAGAGGTACTCTCCATAATGGTGTATTCAACCAACACATGGTTATCCTTCGCGATTGAACCAAATTCTTTTGGTGTTTTTGAAAATAATAGGTTCACGTCAACGAGTATGGGTTGAGCCACAGGAGGGGTCGTACCGCTACTGAAGGCAAACGGCAGCTTAAACGAGTCCCGCCCTACATCCGAAAAATTCCAGGTGATGGAGTTTGTCCCTTCCTCGCAGGTCAGGGAGCCACCTGATGGCGCTGGGACGGTGCCACAGGTGAGGGTGCCTTCTGCCTGGACCGGTATGACACTGGCGAAACTGACCAGGGTGAGCAGAACTGCCAAACTGATAAGGATGATTTTCTTAGCCATGGTTAACGCCTCCATCGCGGGGGCGCAGCATTAGCACGGTATCTGCCAGAGATGAAAATCTCCAACTCAGCACCTTTTGCTGCGCGTCCAGGTAAACCAATATGACGGGGATTCCCAATAGAAATTTCAGCAGGTCTTTATCGGGCATGACGACTCCTCTCTTTTCTCTCCTGGTGGTGAACGCAAAAAAGCGAAGCGCCCCCCGGATGGGAGGCGCTTCGCTTTTGTTAAACAGTACACCCGTTGGGCAACTGTTACGACAATTCTACCGTTTGTTCATGTTTATTTCTATCCTGAGGAAGGGTTCATTGCAAAATTGAAAGCTCTCGCCGCCTCTGCCGCTCAGGACATCCAGCAGCGATTCGGCTGCCTTCGAGCGCAAGTCCTCGCTGGTGTACCAGATGATGTTCTGCACCAGGGCGGATAATTGTCCGCTCTGTGCGTCTCGCACCAAATGACAGGGGGCGTACACTTCCAGGTGGCGGTTGCTTGTGTCCGGTTGTTGGATGGCGGCTTTGCAGTAGGCGTATATCTCCCCTGCCAGTTTGCCATGCGCCACCAGCGGGTAGGCATCCATCTGGTGCAGGTTTATCCGCACGGCCGGGACGGGCTGGGCTTTGAGCAGGATGGTGCCAACCTGTAACGATGAGATGTCGAGTTTGCCTGTGAACAGGGCGAGTGGGATGCCTAACATTGTGATTTTGTCTCCTGTACCAATAATTGCCTTGCCAGGGCGGTGTAGGCGGCTGAAATTTCAATGCCGATGTAATGGCGTTTCAGGCTCCGGGCTGCTCTCAGGGTTGTGCCGCTCCCTGAGAAGCAGTCCAGCACCAGGGTTTCAACGTATAGGGCGGCTATCATTGGACCTCAATTTCAAGGTGCAGGCGCCGCAGTTCTCTCAGCACAGGGGCGACATCATTAAACCAGTAGTATTCGGTGAGGCTGCCCAGACGGTACTGGCTGTGGCGGTAACGGTATTTCCAGTATCGTTCCAGCCGCCCGGCATGTTGCCAGACCCCTAATGGTTTTATCTCCGAGTCAGGGAGATACGGCTTTATGTCTCTGGCTATCTCAGAGAGCCGGGTTTCCAGCGGTCGGGAGGTGATGCCTATTTTGTAGACGTGACCTGTCACCTGCAGGAAGTACAGACTTGCCTCGTGCAGCCGCGCGATTTGCGTTTCGTAGAGCATCAGGTCTATGCTCCCCATCTGTTCTGTCTCCCTTTTGAGTTTCTCCCGCATAATTCTTATTTCATCCGCCTGGACGGCGGCAAAAAGAGGCAGGGATAGCGTTCCCAGGCTAATTTCCCCTTTCCTGGTGACATCGTAACTGCCCATCCGTCCCCGGTATGGATTCCAGGCGATAAAGCCTCCACTTTCCAACCTGCCTGTAGCACGCTTATCTCCATATCCATAATTGTAGATTCTGCGCAGGGCAGCCATTTCGGTTGGGGTCAGGTGGTAAAAGTCGTAGTACAGAGGCAGCAGGGGCAGAACCCGCTTGGCGCGTACCGAATGGCAAGTGTCGCCAGAATGCGCAAAATGCCAGGTATTTTGCCTCCCCCGCCGCGCTATCACCCCTTCCCCGCAGTAAGGGCAGGTATATCCCCCGCTTGTGTCTGCCTCAGAAACATGCACAAGCCCGGATTGGCGGCTGCTCAGGGCGTATTCCAACCAGACGCTGTTCATCCCACGCTGCCGCTCGGCATCAAGCGCATGTACGGAAGGCAGTCCCCGTGATGCAGGGTGACGTTGTTCATACGGTTTTTCCTGCCCTGGCGTTGGGGTTGTCCTGGGGTGCAACGACTTCCACAACTTTCACCACGAGCATGACTCTGCCGTTTCTCTGAGCAAGCGCGGTTGCCTGTTCCAGAGCGGCGGGCAAGGTTGCTGCGTCATCGGACAAGGATTTCAGCGCCTTGTTTTCGATTATCAAATAATCAGACATGATGTTTTCCTTTCGGGCGTAGGCTCTGCCCGCTCTTATTCACTGCTTGCATGATGAGCAGCGCTCTCACACATCTCAATAATTTTGTAAAACGGTTCCATGTTTTCGGGCAGATACGGGGGGACAACCCCCGACCATTCACCCATTTGGGTCTCGGCGTACTCCTTGATTTCAGTGAGTGCGTCTCGTAGGACATTGGATTCACGGACAAGTCCGCGAATTTGCTCAACATTTGCAATTGCTTTTTGGGGTAACATGATTCTCCTTTTGCCAGGTAGAGGCAGACATTGGTGCGCTCATCGCGCCGTTCCCACCGCAAACGATACGGACTCAATCCCCCTCCCCATTCGACCAAAGATGACCAGGCAGTCATCCGAGATGCGCTCCCGCAGCCAGTCTGCTGCGAATTGATTCCGCGCAACAACCCGTAGGGTCTTTTCCGCCACCGCCACGCCCCGGCTGCCCTGCACCCAGGTCTCAAACGATGCGCGGGGCATCTCATCCTGGAGCAAAGCCTTGGTAGATTCCCAAATTTCTTGTGCCACCGGGTCGGTAGCTTCGATTTCTTCTTCGTCTTCAAAAGCATCCGGCTCCTCATCCGCTGGCTCCGTGTGGGTATGCCCGGTCAGGAGGTGTTCGTTCAATTCCCGGCGGGTCCGAAAACCGGCATGACAAAACGGGCAAACCCCCTCAAACATGCCAATGAACTCTAGGAATTCGGCGGGCATCTCCTGCAGGTGCGAAAGGCTGCGCGGTTCCTTTTTTTCCAACCGGCGGCGTATCATCCCCACCGGATTCTTGAACTCCGGGTTGCGCCGCGCATCGAGATACCCCTTGCAAATCCAGGCGAGTGCGACTTTGGGGGATAAATCCGGCGCAAACAGGCTTGGTTCCAGATGGTCGCCAAACAAAATATCCATGCCCGCCAGTATTTTTTCCAAACTGGGGAATTTGGATTCTGGAAAAACAGCCGTGACTCTGCTTTCCACGACCTGCTCGGTTTTTTGTGCCGCGCCGGGTGTCGAAAAATTCAAATTCGGGTTCATGATTGATGATGATGATGAGGTTTGATGAAATTTAATTAATTCATCATCATCATCAATCAATTGATTGATTGAACCCTGATTTTCCCCGCCAGAATCCGATTTTTTCGGATTCTGGCACCGTTTTTTGCCGTCTTCGGGCAAAGTTTCGCTTCCAGAATCCGATTTTTTCGGACTCTGGATTTGCCCTTCGCGGTTTTCGGGCAAAGTTTCGCTTCCAGAATCCGATTTTTTCGGACTCTGGATTTGTCCTTCGCTGTCTGCAGCAGGCAAATCCACAATGGTACCCACCCTCTGAGGTTCTTCGATGTCTTCTTCCGCGGTAATCCCAGCCTGCTTTCCCACCATTCCCAGCGCACGCGGGTTGATGCCAGGCAGCAGCATGTCGTAGCCCTCTGCCAATCCAAAAATGCTCTCGCCATGCGCCAACTTGTTCTCTCGCACCAGTCCGTAATTGGTCAGCACATCCAACGCTTCACGGATACTGTCCGGTTTGTAATCGGTATAGGTACAAAGCACCTTTACGGTCATCGCCTGCCGGGTTAAGAGGAGGGCGAACAGAATGCTGGCTGGTGCGCCCTTGACCGAGCGCGTGAACATCATGGGGTTTTGCATCATAGGTAACTCCGTTTTCTTGTACCCAAAAAATCAGGTTAAGTTTTTTCGTGCAAAATAATCAGGACAAAAAGTTGTCCAGGCTTTCCAAAAGTTCCTCATCTTCGGGCAGGTCATCCAGCACAACCTGGAGACCGCCGGAGCGCATGGCGGATTTGATGAACGCAGAACGCTTGCCGCGAGGCACCGTGCGAAAAGCCTCTATCAGGTCATCATCTTCGCCTTCCCGCAGGCTCAGGTGTACCTGGATGCGCGTCACCGTTACCGCAAGTTTGGGTCGTCCCAGCGCCATCGACTATTCCTTCTTGCTGGATAACTTGCTCATCTTCCACAAGCCGCGTGCAATCGCCATCACCGGCTGCTGCGGCACATGAGCCTTGCCGTCAAATTTGAAAGGCAGGTTCTTCAGCAGCAGCGCCCCGCCACCCATCAACAGCACGGTCTCAAAACGCCGCCATGCGCTGCCCCACTGCCGTTCCACCACGCCCATCACCTCGCGCTCCCAAATGGGCAGCGCAGTGGAGATGTCCAGGCTGCCAGAACGGAGCATCATGTCCAACTCCCCCATCGAATACAACCGCTGCCCGTTCACTATCTCCAACAAGCGCCGCACCCCGCTGGCTGCCCCGGTCGTGAAGCGCTGCACCGGGACCCGGTCGCGCACCACCAGCAGTTCCACCGTCCCAAAACCGATGCTGATGATGCCCACCTCCGCCCGGAAGGCTTTCTTCCGCTCCGGGATGAACTTCCCGCCCTCATCCAGCAAATAGTCAAACAACCCCCCACTCACCTGGCTGGCAAGTTTCACCTCTGCCACCTCCAGGTTGTAGGTCTGCCCATCGGCAGCCCAGGTATGCCTGCCCTTCATCCACCGGCGTAGATTCTCCTTTGTCGCCTCGGCAAATGTGATCTTGTTCGAGCGTGCAGTGCCGAT
>DYNS01000382.1 GCA_020720965.1 Anaerolinea sp.
CCGTATTTTTGAGTCAGGCGGGAGAAGCCGGACATATCCATCACCAGAACGGCTTTGTGCGTGCCGTAGCGCTGCCAGAGGGTTTTTTCCACCTCCCGTTGCAGGATTTTGTTATCTGCCTGCGCGTAGGTAATGAGAAGGTCTTCCAGTTCTTTTTGCATGGTTGTTTTCTCCGCTGCGGTTGGGGATGATGAAATTATACCGTTTCCCTCTCTCCAGCCCGTGTGCCACGCAGTGGTAGACGGGCTTTGCTTTGACAAGGCGGAGGGTGAGGGCAAAGTATAATCGGGCGCATGGCTCTCTTCTCCCGCATTCTCGAATACCTTTTCGTGGCATTCCTCCTGCTTTATGGCACGGTTGCCAGCGTCCCCCGCCCTTTTAGCGTTTATGAGCAAATTCGGGCAGTTGTTGCTCCCTCCCGCTTTGATATTCTCTCCTGGGAGGCAAACGCCATCTGGCAAAAGGCTTTGCAAGCCTCCATTGCCGCGCCGCGTCATCTGCGCCCCTCCGCCCAAAAGGATGTGGTGGAGAAGTACCTGCAACTGGTGCAAGACCTGCAAAAGGTGGAACATAAAATTGCCAGCTTCTACGCCGACCCTGCCATCACCGACCCCCAAGCCGCCTCGGCGCAAGCCCGCGAAATACAGGATGCCCTGCTGAGGCGGCATAGCCAGCTTGCGCCCCTGGCCGAATCGGTTTTGCAAGCCCAGGTGACAGAAATTTTGCGCCGCGAGGCGCTCACCTGGGGCGGGCAGCCCCTTCCGGCGGTGCTGTATCACAGCAGCCCCCTGCCTCAATACATCATCCTCTCCCCCCGCGAGCAAATCCTTTCCCAATACAGTTACATCCTCCTGCCAGACCTGCCCCTGCAAGAAGCCATTCGGCTGGAGGATGAAATGACCCGGCAGTTCAACCTTTCCGCCCTTACGGTGAATATCGGCGGGCTGGCAGCCTATCCCACTATGGTGATGCAAACCGACTCACTTCGCTGGCTCCTGGAAGTCATCTCGCACGAGTGGGTTCACCTGTATTTTGTCGGCAAGCCCATTGATATTCATTACGGCAAAGACCCTCAGGTGCGGACGATGAACGAAACCGCCGCCTCCATTGCCGGAAAGGAACTTTCCGACCTTGCCATGCAAACCTACTACCCGGAGCGCCTCTCCCAACCTGCGCCCCACGTCCTCGCCGCCCCCGCCTCTTTCGACTTCCGCGCCGAAATGTACACAACCCGCGTGCGGGCAGATGAACTGCTGGCGCAAGGCAAGGTGGAAGAAGCCGAAGCCTACATGGAAGAACGCCGCCAGGTTTTTTGGCAAAACGGTTACCAAATCCGCAAACTGAATCAGGCATATTTCGCCTTTTATGGCGCATACGCCGACACCCCCGGCGGTGCCGCCGGAGAAGACCCGGTCGGTCCCGCCGTCCGCGCCTTGCGTGAGCGCAGCGCCACCCTGAAGGAATTTTTGGACACCCTCGCCCCAATGGATTCGTTTGACGACTTGCAAAAAGCCCTCCAGGAGACCAACCCCCAACCATGAAACCTGTCCGTCCTTATTTTGTCTTTTTCCTCCTCTGGAGCCTGCTCGGCTGCACCTCCGCCGCCCCCAGCGCCCCGGCAACCCTGCCGCAAATCCCCACTTTTGCGCCCACCCCCACCCCCGGCGGCTTTGGCGGCTGTGAGGATGCCCGCCTGCCCACCCCTGCCGCCCCGGTCAACTCCATTTTTCCCCCGGTAACAGCCTCGGATTACACCCTCGGCGCGGAAGATGCCGCCGTGACTGCCCTCGTCTATTCCGATTTTCAATGTGAGGGTTGTGCCGGACTTGCCCTCACCCTGCGCCAAATTCAACAAACCAACCCTGGCAAAGTGCGCCTCGCTTTTCGGCATTTCCCCCTCCTCACCAGTCACGACAAAGCCGCCCTCGCCATGCAGGCTGCCGATGCCGCCGGGTTGCAGGGAAAATTTTGGGAAATGCACGACCGCCTCTTTAGCGCTCAACCGGAATGGGTGCAGAAATCGCCCCCGGAGTTTGAAACCTGGCTGGGGCAGCAGGCAAAAAGCCTGGGCTTGGATTCTGCCCTTTTCCTCTCCGACCTGAAAAGCCCCGCTCTTACCAGCCGGGTGCAAGATGCCTGGCAATCTGGCAACCAGATGGGGCTGCCGGGCGTGCCCCTCCTGCTCCTCAACGGCGAAATTTTGCCCCCGCCGTATGTATTCGCCACCCTGCCCAATATCATCTCGCTGTATGCCCTGCCCGCCCAGCAGTTTAGCCAATGTCCGCCCCAGGCGCTGGAGCCGGGCAAAACCTACACGGCGCGTTTGCTCACCAGCAAAGGCGAGGTGAGAATTGCCCTGTTTGCCGAGAAGGCGCCCCTTACCGTGAATAATTTTCTCTTTTTGGCGCAAAGCGGATGGTACGATGGCGTTCCGTTTCACCATGTTTTGCCGGGGCGTTTGGCGCAGACCGGAGACCCAAGCGGCACAGGCTTGGGAAACCCCGGTTATTTTATTAAGACCGAACTTGTGCCGGGCTTGCGCTTTGACCGTGCCGGGATGGTGGGCATGGCAAATGTGGGCGGGGATACCGGCGGGAGTCAGTTTTTTATTACCCTTGCCCCCGCCAACGATTTAACCGGCAAATACGCCGTCTTTGGCGAGGTGATAAGCGGGATGGAAGTCCTTAACCAACTCACCGCCCACGACCCATCCACCGGCACGCCCCAAGAAGAGCCGGATTTGCTGCTAAGGGTTGTGGTGGAGCAGCCATGAACACCTCTCCCTCCCCAGAATATCAGCCCACC
>DYNS01000383.1 GCA_020720965.1 Anaerolinea sp.
GCCATGCGGCTGCACCCATCCATACAAAGGTACGCGGTGCAGAGTCTGGGACGGGGACGGAGGCTGAATGTAGAAAAATGCCGGTGAGCAGGGTGGCGGCAAAGGCGAGGGCAAACGCCCCGATACCGGTCAACAAGCCGAGGGTGGAAAAATTCGGTGGGCTAAAAGGCAGGAGAAAGGCGTGGGGGAGAGTCTCCCACAGCGCCAGGAGCATGTTCAGGAGCAGTTTTCCCAAGCCGGTAAACAGGTTGGTTTGTAAATCTTGCAGGGTTTGGTAGGTGTAACTGGCGTTTTGATTGGTGAAAAAGAAAGCCCGCCAAAAAGTGACGGCGAAGAAGAGGGCGAGGTATGGCAGGTAGGCAAGGGCGGCGCGGCGCAACTTGGGCTGGGGGAGGAGATGCCAAAAAAGAAGCAGGCGAAAAAACTCTAAAAAGTAGAAATATTCCATTGCCAGCAGGTTTATGGCAGAAAAAAGCAAGGCGGCGAGGTGATAGCGCCCGTCCTGTTTTTGGATTGCCCGCAAACTGAGCCAAAGGGAGAACAAAAAAGCATTGAGAACCAGGTAAAAATGACTGTACATGAGGGCAATAAAGTTTTGCCCCAAGCCAGGGTACACCAAAAAAAGGGCACTTGCCCAAAGGGGCAGGCGGGAGGCGGGCGCAAGGCGGCGTAGAATGAGCCATACCAACAGGGCGGAGAGCCAGCGCAAGATGACCATGAGAACTTGCCAGACCCAGGGGTTTGCCCCTAAAAGGGGCAGGGTTGCCTGGTATAAAAGCCCCCAAAAGGGGCGGCTGGTGGAAAAGGTTTGGGTGAGGGCGGCGGGACCGAGACGGAAGTAAATCCAGGTCCAGGGGGCTTCGTCCCAGTAAAAGCCGCGCTCCCAAAAGAAGGGGGCGTAGGCGAGGATGGCTAAAAGGGCAAGGAAGGAGGCGGGGTGCAGGAGTTTGGCGCGGAGTTTCATTGGGGTAAACAATATTCCATGCGGTGACGGTGATAGGAGGCTTCTTGAAAGGTTTGGGTGATGTGGAAACCGGCACGGGTATATAGGGCGATGGCGGCGGCGTTATCGGTTTCCACGCTGAGGGCGGCGGCGCTATACCCGGCGGCGCGGGCGGCTTGCAAAAAAGCCTGCAAAATTTGCCCGCCCAAGCCTTTTCCCCGCGCCTGAGGCGCTACACCGATATAAGTCAGTTCCACCGCGCCGGAGGGGAGTTGATTGGCAGGCGAGGAGAAGAGAACCGATTGGGCAAGGTCTAACAACACAAGGGGATGCCTTAAAGCGACCCCTGTCAGGCGGGAGACAAAACGCCCCAAGGGCTGCCTTAACCCGGCGTTGAGACGACCAGGGTGGGGCGAACCGACCGCGTAGGCGAGAGGGAGCGCACCTGGCGCGGGTTGGGCAACCAAAGCCAGGGCGGAGGCATCTTTTTGAGCAAGTTGATAGTAATGCAGAACAAAATCCGCGCCGAGGCGGGTGAGCAGGGTGGGCATGGTTTGGCTGTGCAGGGCAGCCAGGGCAGGCAGTTGCGAGGCGGGGAGTTGAGCAAGAGGGATTATCATACTGGCTACACGATTTTTTGAGTAGGCAGGTAAGGCATGGCAGGACCCGGAACGCCGAGCAGTTCCGCCAAGGCGGCATGTAAAGCGGTTCGGTCATCCCAGGCGTATTCGGTTGCGCCAAAACACATGGATTGCTCGTGCCCCTTGCCACAGGAAATGACCAGGTCACCGGGGCGTGCCAGGCGCAGGGCGGCGCGAATTGCCTCGCCCCGGTCGGGGATGCGCTGAAAAGTCTCGCCCTCCACCCCACCCCAGGCGAGACAGCCTGCTGCCATTTCTTCCAAAATAAAATCCAGCGACTCGGTGCGGGGGTCTTCGGCGGTGAGGAAGGAAACATCCGCCAGTTGGGCGGCGGTTTCCGCCATCAGGCGGCGTTTTTCGCGGTCACGCAGCCCGGCAGAGCCAAAGACGGCAATCACCCTGCCGGAGGTCATCTGACGGGCAGACTGCAAGGCTACGCGCAAAGCGTTGGGGGTGTGGGCAAAATCGACAATCGCGGTAAAAGGCTGCCCCAGGTCAATGACCTCCATCCGCCCCGGAATGCCGGGCAGGTTGGCAATTCCTTGCGCCGCGACTTGCGGCGAAACGCCCAAGCCCATCACCGCCGCCGTAAAAGCCGCCAGACAGTTGGAGACGTTATACCCGCCCAACAGCCGGGTGGAAACCGGCACGCGAAAACCTTTGCCCGTCACGTCAAAACGCAGCCCCGCCGGGGAGTGGGCAATGTTTTCCGCGTACACATCCGCCTGCGAGGTAAGTCCGTAACAGGCTTGGGAGGTCTGCGCCAGACGGCTAAGGTAGGCGTAAGACTTCTCATCATCGCGGTTCAACACCGCCAACGCCCGCCCAGACTTCTTCAGCAGCCCCAGCAAACGACCTTTGGCGGCGCGGTAGCCCTCGTAAGAGCCGTGTTCGTCCAAATGCTCGTGGGTGATGTTGGTAAAAACCGCCAAGTCGTAGCCAACGGCATCGGTACGGAACTGCGCCAAGCCGTGCGAGGTCGTCTCCAGCACGGCATGGGTCAGCCCGGCTTGCACCATCTGCGCCAGGTAGGCTTGCACATCGTGCGCGTCCGGGGTGGTAACATGAAAACCGGTATCCAACACTTTGTCACCGATGACGGCATTCACGGTGGAGATAAGCCCGGTTTTGTGCCCGGCGGCAAGCAAAATTTGGTACAGCAGGTTGCTCGTAGTGGTTTTTCCGTCTGTGCCGGTGATGCCGATGACTTTAAGATGTT
>DYNS01000068.1 GCA_020720965.1 Anaerolinea sp.
TGCTCAAAACCATCCCTGGGGCGGGGCAAGCCCTGTACGGCTTTGTGGTCGGCGGCGCGGAGCCGGGCGCGGCGACTCTGCTGCGCTTTTATGCCTGGCACGTTTTTGGGTTGATGTTGGCGGCAGTTTTTACCCTCGGTTGGCATCTCTTTCGGGTGCGCCGGGATGGCGGTATCGCCGCCCCCGCGCCTCAGTTGCGCCCGGAGCGGGAGCGGATAAGCCGTTTTGAATTAACCCGCCGGGAGGTTTTTGCCATGCTCGCGGCATCTGCCGCCCTGCTGATTCTGACCCTCCTCGTCAGCCCGCCTCTGGAAGCGCCCATCGCACCCGGCTCTTTTTCTCCGCCGGGAGCAGAGGTACGCGCCCCCTGGTTCTTTTTGTGGGTGCAGCAGCTTTTACGCTATGGCGATGCCTTTTGGATGGGGATTGTCCTGCCCGTCACATTTTTGGGGCTTGTAGCAGCCCTGCCTTATCTCTTTCCGTACCTGCCGGAGGAGCAAAAAGGGCGTTGGCTTCCCTCTGCCGGGCGTGCCGCGCAGTGGATTTTTCTCTCCCTGGCGCTCGTTTGGCTGGTTTTAACCCTTTTGGAACTACGCTGAGCCGCCAATTTACAAGCATTTTACAACCGCATCACTGCCGCATCATGTCCTTCGCCTAGAATAGCCTTATCACATTCGCACACGAAAGGACAAAAAATGAAAACCTTCCTCCGCAAGTTCTTCCCCGTATTCCTGCTGGCAGCCCTGCTTTTGGGCGCCCTGCCCACCCAACCCGCCTTCGCCGCCTCCCCCGCAGACGATGCCACCCCCCAACCCGCCGACCGGGTTAACCGCCTGCTGGAGCGCAAGTTCAAAGCCGAACAGCGCCGCTACGAGGCGCAGGGCAAACTCTTTGATGCCTCTTTCGACCTGATGGAGAGAGCACAAGCCGCCATAGACCGCGCTCAGGAAAAGGGTATCGACACAACCGCCGCCGAAACCGCCCTGGCAGACCTGCAAACCGCCATCGCCAACGCAAAACCCCTTTACGACAAAGCCGGTGCGGAACTGACGGCTCATGCCGGGTTTGATGCGGGCGGCAAAGTGACCGATGCCGAAGAAGCCGCGCAGACGGTGGAAGACGCTCACAAACTGTTAGACCAGGTGCGAGACGATACGCACGCCGAGCGCGAAACCCTGCAACACGCTCTTTGGGATTTGTTCCAGGAAATGCTGAAAGGTTAGCCCCAATTTTCCTCGTAACAAAAAGGACTGGCTTCTCAAGCCAGTCCTTTTTGTTACGAGTTTTCTCTTCCTTCGGGCAGGGTCAGGATAAATTCTTCTGCATGGCGCGTTTTAGCGCTGCGCGATAAATTTTTTCCAGGCGTTTTAGCACTTCTCCGGCCTGGGGGTCCTGGCTGCCCTGCTGCTCAACCTGGTTCATCAGGGAGACAATCATGCCGGTAAACTCCTCGCCCATTTCGTCTTCGTGTTCTTTTAGTTTTTGGGCAAAAAGAAGGTCGTCATCGGCTGCGTCAATTAGCTCGTTAATCAGCAGCATTTCCGGCGGGGTGTTGGCTTGCTGAAGCAGGGCAACGATTTGCTGTAATTTTTGCAGGCGAGGGGCATCGTTCTTTTGTTGGGCTTCGCGCAGTTTAGCATCCAAAACCTGCATGACGACATCGCTTTCAAAGGCATCCGCGTTTTGGGCGGCGGCTTGCAGGCTGTCTGGCGCTTGCAGAATCGATTCCAGCATGGCATCTGCCTGTTTCATTTGCTCGGCAACGGCTTTGTCAATTTGGTTGGTCAGGTCTGCCAGGCGGGTGCGGAGCTCTTCCAATTTTTGGCGTTTTTCTCCGCTCGCGGCTTCGATTTGCTCGGAAAGAATTTGGAAGAAGGCGTAATCCACTCCGTTGCGGGTCATGCTGACCAGGGCTTGCAGGCGGGCTTCGGTGGGGGCTTCTTCAAAAATTTGTAGCAGTTTTTCACGGGTTAGTTCACGCCCGGCTTGTTGAAGGGTTTGTACGGCGGCGTTCAACTCGTCCATTTGGGCTTTCACCTTTGCGCCGTAGGCGGTTTGCTCCAGCAGTTCTTGCTGCACCAGCGCCATCGCCTGCGCCGTCTGCTGCTGACCGGATTGCACCGCGCTTTCGATGAGGCGGTTGAAGAGGGCGAAGAAGGTTTCGTCCAGTTCTGCCTGATTTTCCTGAATGATGGCGGCGCGGGCTTCGGGGGAGGCGGTTTGCAGGAGGCGCTGCATCAGGTTCAGGCGTTTTTGCTGTTCGTCCAGCATTTCTTTGGAGATGCCATCCTTTTCTAAAATCTTTTCTATCATGCTCTGATAGGTTAGGAAGGTTTGGGGGCGCAGCAGGTAGGCTTTTCGTTTTTCGGGGGGGAGTTTGTTCATCACCTGGTTGATGAAGGGACCGATGAATTTTTCCTGCTCGTTAACCGGCATTCCCAACTCGGAGGGGAAGTAGGTGAGCAAGAGTTCTTTTTCGTTGTCATGGTACACAATGGGGGTGGCGAGAGGTCCCTCGAAGCCGCAGGAGGGGCAGTGGGCGTAGTTGGAGACCCGCCCCAGCAGGCGTTGTTTGGCTCCAGGGTCGGAGGTGATGTCAAAAAGTTGTTCTATTTGCGCCGCAATCGGCTGGCGGCAACGCGGGCAGGCAATTTGGGTTTGTGGCATGGCATTTTCTTTCTTTGGATGGTGTAAAAAACAAGGCGCATTTTACCCGTTTTGGTCGGAACGCGGCAGCGAAAAGCAAAGCCGGGCTCCTGCGCCGGGCTTGGGGTCTACCCACATTCTGCCGTGATGCGCCTCGATGATGGCGCGTGCCAGGTATAGCCCCAACCCGGCACCTTTGGTTTTACGCACGGCTCCTTCGGCGCGGTAGAAGCGGTCGAAGATGTGCGGCATGTCGTGCGGGTCAATCCCCGGTCCCTCGTCCGAGATGCAGACGAGTACCTGGTCTGGGCGTACCTGCCCACTGATGAGAATCTCGCCCTGTGGGGCGTATTTGATGGCGTTGGAGACCAGATTGGAGAGGACTTGCTCGATGCGGGTTTCATCCGCAAGGATGAGGGGGAAATTCTCAGGAAAGTCGCTTCGCAGGCGGTGTTTTTGCGTCTGAATTTGGAATCGCTCCGAGAGGCGTTTGGCAATGACCGGGAGGGAGATGTCCATCTTCTTGAGGGAAAGCCCCCCGGCTTGCAGGCGGGAGGCATCCAACAGGTCTTCTATCATCCGGGTCAGGCGGTCGGCTTCTTCCTCGATGACGGCAAGAGAATCCTGGATGATGTGTCTGTCCCAACGGGCATCGTCTCGCCGCAGGGTGGAGGCGTAGCCTTTGATGAGGGCGACCGGGGTTTTGAGTTCGTGGCTGACGATGGAAATGAAGGTGGCTTTAATTTCTTCCGCGTTGCGAAAGTGGGTAATATCCCGCACGGTGACGACTACATTCCGCAGGCTGCCTTCCGGGTTGAGGAGAGGCGCGTAGGTGATTCCGACCGGGATGTAGGGCATTTGCTCATCGGCGCGGAGCAAATCCCCCTCCACGTAGAGATTGGCGTTGGCGGTGAGGGGCCAGCCGTTGGCTTCGGCTTCTTCCAGGGTTTGCCCTTCGGGTTTGCGTAGCCAGCGAATAATCTGCTGATGATTTTTACCCCGCAACTGCTCATCGGTCTGGTTGTAGATGCGCTCAAACGAGTCGTTGACCCGCTCTACGGTGTGGTCTGGGTTCAGGATGAGGATGCCATCGGCAGCGGTGTCGATGAGGGCATCCAGCCTTTGCTTTTCCACGATAATCTGCCCGTACAACCGGGCGTTAAAAACGGCGATGGCGGCTTGGTCTGCAAAGGATTGGAGCAGTTGTTTATCGTTGGAGGAAAACGAATCGGAGTAGGAGCGGAAGATGAAGATGACCCCGATGATTTGCCCGTGTGTGATGAGCTGCAAGGCGGTCCCGTTTAGCAAGCCCATGCTCGCGGTGTAGGTCAGGTCTTGCAACATGCGGTTCAGTTCCGCCAGGTCCAGTTCCGCCACTTGCTCTTCTGCCAGAAGCGGCTCCAGATAGCGCAAAAAGGCGGGCGGGATGCCGTGCGCGGCGGCTACCCGCCAGGCATCTGCCTCCCGAAGGGCAATAAGCCCTGCCTGTCCGGCAAGCATTTCGATGGAAATGCGTAAAATCCGCTTGAGAACTTTCTGCAAATCCAACTCTTGCGAGATGGCGCGGGTAATTTCCAGCAGGTAGTCACGTTGTCGTATACGAAAATCGGGTAACATGGCAAGATTGTATCACCCAGCCCGGCGCAGAGCGGGGGCTGGAAGGGGGGCGCTTATAGGACTATAACTTTTGTAAGTCCTGACTTTTGTCATACAATTTGTGTGTCAAATGATATAATCTCTCATTATATTTGGTGTTCCCATTCACAGGAGGCGCTTATTGATGAAGGAATAACAAACTTACTGTCCGTTATCGTATCCGTCCATCTATTTCGAGGAGAGAGAAAAATGCGAAAAGTAGTTGCTCTTTTGTCTGCACTGGTCATTGCCAGTTTTCTCATGGTCGCATGTGGCGCTCCTGCGCCCGCCGCAGGTGACGCCAAACCTGTGATTCAGACCGTAGTCGTCACTGTGGAAGTCCCCGCCGCCGCTGCGCCCGCCGCCGCCC
Organism: Anaerolinea sp.; assembly: GCA_020720965.1. Classification (GTDB taxonomy): domain Bacteria; phylum Chloroflexota; class Anaerolineae; order Anaerolineales; family Villigracilaceae; genus UBA5195. Next base: position 4,652 of record DYNS01000068.1, read on the forward strand.
CGGTCATCCCCGCCCCCGCCGGTTTTGGCGAAACCCTCAAAACCGTGCAGGCTCGCGGCAAAATCGTCTGCGGCGTCAATGCAGTCGTCCCCGGCTTTGGCTTTGTAGATGCCTCCGGCGCTTACTCCGGCTTTGACGTGGATTACTGCCGCGCCCTCGCCGCCGCCGTATTTGGCGACGCCACCAAAGTAGAATTTCGCCCCCTCAACGCTTCGGAACGCTTTACTGCCTTGCAATCTGGCGAAATTGACGTTCTCAGCCGCAACACCACCTGGAGCCTTGTCCGCGATACCGAACTGACCGGCAACTTCGTCCACACCACCTTTTATGATGGGCAGGGCATGATGGTTCGCACCGACAGCGGCATTGGCGACCTGGCAGGGCTGGATGGCGGTACCATCTGCGTACAGACCGGTACAACTACCGAACTCAACCTGGCAGATGTAATGGCAGCCGAAGGCGTAGCCTACACCCCCCTGGCATTCGACAACGCCGATGCAGTCTTTGCCGCCTACACCGAAGGGCGCTGTGACGCCGTCACAACCGACAAATCTGGCTTGGTTTCTCGCCGCACCCTGCTGGCAGACCCCGCCAACCACGTGATTTTGGATGTCACCATGTCCAAAGAGCCGCTCGGACCGATGGTTCGGCACGGCGATGACCAATGGTTCGACATTGCCCAATGGACTGTCTTCACCCTCTTTGCCGGTGAAGAATACGGCATCACCTCCCAAAATGTGGACGACCAGAAAGCCTCCGCCACTTCTCCCGAAATCAAACGCTTCTTTGGCTTGGAAGGCGACCTGGGTCTGAAACTCGGTCTTTCCAACGACTTTGCCTACAACGTCATTAAGCAGGTTGGTAACTACGAAGAAGTTTACAACCGCAGCCTGGGACCCGACACTCCCACTTACATCCCGCGCGGCTTGAACCAACTCTATACCAACGGTGGCTTGCTCTACGCGCCTCCTTTCCGCTAAACCTGTGTTCTCCTTCGTGCAGGGTGGGGCAAACGCCTCGCCCTGCCGTTTTTTTATTGCGCCTTGCTCCTGTGTCTCGTTGTCCTTTGCGGAGGTGACGCCATGAATCCTAAACCGCCCGCCATCCCCTTTTGGCGTGATGAACGAATCCTTAAATGGCTGTGGCAAGCCGGTTTTGTACTTTTGGTTGTGGGGGGCTTTGCTTTTCTCATCAACAACATGCTGGTAGGTTTACAAAAACAAGGGATGACTTTGGGAATTTCCTTTATGAGCGGTATTGCCAGTTTCGACATTGGCGAAATGCTCATCCCATACGACCGCAGCGCCTCGTATTGGAGGGCTTTTCAGGTCGGTTTGCTCAACACCTTGTTCGTCAGTGTCGTGGGCATTTTCTTTTCCACCATTCTCGGCATTGTTCTGGGGGTTGCGAGGCTTTCTTCCAACTGGCTGGTAAACCGCCTTTCGGCGTTTTATCTCGAACTCTTTCGCAATCTTTCTTTGCTTGTTTTTCTCATCTTTTGGTATTTGGGGGTCTTTCTTAAGCTTCCTCGTGTAAAAGAAGCCGTTGTGCTTTGGGATAGTTTCTACTTTACCAACCGGGGGATTGGGATGCCCTGGGGTTTGCCCACCTCAACCTGGGATGCCTACCGTTGGATTTTGGGGCTTGGTCTCCTGGCGGCTTGGGGGCTGGGCTACTTCTTACGCAAGCGCAACCCGCTGACCTCCGGCCTCGCGCTCTTTTTGTGGGGGCTTTTGGCTTTTTTAGCGGTAGCAGTTGCCGGGTGGTTTCTTCTCCCGGTTGCGCCCCTCGCCTGGGATTTGCCCATCGTAAAAGGTTTGAACCTCAACGGCGGAAAAATCCTTTCCCCCGAATTCATGGCGCTGACCTCCGGCTTGGTCTTATACACCGCCGCCTTCATCGGCGAGACGGTGCGGGCGGGGATTTTGTCCGTCTCCAAAGGGCAGTTTGAAGCCGCCCGTGCCCTGGGTTTTAACGACTGGATGACCCTGCGCCTCATCGTTTTTCCGCAGGCGCTGCGGGTGATTATCCCCCCGCTTACCAGTCAGTACCTCAACCTGACGAAGAACTCCTCGTTAGCAATTGCCATCGGTTTTGCGGATGTGTTTTACGTCTCCAACACCATCATCAACCAGAGCGGGCGTGCTGTGGAAGTGATTGTGATGGTCATGCTCACCTATCTCAGCCTCAGCCTGCTTACTTCGGCTTTTATGAACTGGTATAACCAGAAAACCCGCCTGGTGGAGAGGTAAACCATGACAAATACCCGTTCTCGACCTGTAGAAGCGCGTCCCGACCCTCTCACCTGGCTGCGTCAGAACTTGTTTAACAACTGGTGGAACAGCTTGCTGACGGTTTTTTCTCTTTGGCTGGTATATGCTCTGGGCGGTGGAATTTCGGTTTGGGCATTCACCGAAGCCAATTGGCGGGTTATCCCGGTAAACTTGCGCCTTTTCCTGGTGGGTCAATACCCGCTGACGGAGATTTGGCGCATCTGGTTTTTGGTGGCATTGCTGGCTTTGCTTACCGGAAGCGCCCTGGCAATTTGGGCGGCGAGTTATCGCCGCATTGCGGTTGGTTTTGCGCTCACCCCCCTTCTTTTGGCGCTCTTGCCTTTTAGCCTTGCCAACCGCCTTTGGCTGGCAAGCCTTACCTTACTGGGGTTGCTGGGCTGGTTCATGGCACGCAATGCCAACTTGTCCATGCGCCGCCTGGTGATGTGGGGAGGCGTGCTGTGGGTTCCGGTTTCCGTCCTCATCATGTCTGGCTTGGGAGACGAAAACCCCTTCCTGCCCTCGGTTGGTACCAATTTGTGGGGCGGGCTGCTCCTTACCATGCTCTTGACCATCGTGGGCATTGCCATCTCCTTTCCGTTGGGGGTTTTGCTGGCTCTCGGCAGGCGCTCCGACCTACCCATCATCCGCTGGGCTTCGGTTGCCTACATCGAACTGATTCGCGGCGTGCCCCTCATTACCTTGCTCTTCATGGCGCAGTTGATGCTGCCTCTCTTCCTGCCCGCCAACGTGAGCATAGACCGGGTCTTACGCGCTCAGGTCGGCATCATCCTCTTCAGCGCGGCATACCTGGCAGAGAACGTGCGCGGCGGGCTGCAAGCCATCCCCAAAGGGCAATTTGAAGCCTCTTACGCCCTGGGCTTGAGCGGTGTTCAAACCACTTTGCTCATCATCCTACCCCAGGCGCTCCGAATCGCCATCCCCGTTCTCGTTGGGCAATTCATCGGCTTGCTCAAAGACACCTCCCTGGTCGCCATTGTCGGGCTGTTCGACCTGCTCGGCATTGCTAAAACCGTCCTCGCCCAGCCAGAATTTTTGGGCTTGCAACGCGAGGTCTACGCCTTCATCTCCGTCTTTTACTGGCTGCTTAGTTATGGCATGTCCTACATCAGCCAGCGTTTAGAATCTGCCCTGGGGCTTGGGCAGCGCTAAAACCCCAACCATCCCCCTCGTTTAGGAGAAAATCATGCGTGACGAAACCCGCCAACCGATTATTACCGCAAAAAACGTAAACAAATGGTACGGTCACTTTCACGTTCTTAAAGACGTGAACATGGAAGTACACAAAGGGGAGGTCATCGTTATCTTCGGGCCTTCCGGCTCTGGCAAATCTTCCTTCATCCGTTGCATTAACCGGCTGGAAGAATACCAAAGCGGGCAGATTGTAGTAGATGGCATCGAACTGACCAGCGACATCCGCAATATCGAGCGCATCCGCATGGAAACCGGCATGGTCTTTCAGCAATTTAACCTTTTCCCCCACCTCACCGTGTTGGAAAACGTCATCCTCGCCCCGGTGCAGGTTCGCAAATGGAGCAAAGACAAAGCCACCGAGCTTGGTCAGCAACTCCTTCAGCGGGTCGGCATTCCGGAACAAGCCGAAAAATACCCTGGGCAGCTCTCCGGCGGTCAGCAACAGCGCGTAGCCATTGCCCGCGCCCTCGCCATGCAGCCTCGCATCATGCTCTTTGACGAACCCACCTCCGCCCTTGACCCGGAAATGATTAAAGAAGTTCTGGACGTGATGACCGAACTCGCCCGTTCCGGCATGACCATGCTGGTCGTCACCCACGAAATGGGCTTTGCCAAAGCCGTAGCCGACCGCATGTTCTTCTTCGACAAAGGTCAAATTGTGGAAAGCGGAACCCCGCAAGACATCTTCACCAACCCGCAAGAAGACCGCACCAAACTCTTCCTCTCGCAGATTCTCACCCACTAAGCGCCCCCTTGCCCCTAACCGTCCCCGCCCCGCTCAAACTTCATCTCTCCCACCAAATGCGGCGCGGGGACGTAGATTCCCCGACCTGTCACCGCCACCGACCCATCCGCGAGGCGCAGCTCGCCGGTTGTCAGCACTTTGCGGGTATGTTTTTCCTGCACCCTCGCCTTAATCGTCACCATCTCGCCTAGCGGCACAGGCTTTTTGTAATTAATTTCCAGGTTCACCGCCACCACCTTTAAGCCTGCATTCCACACCGCCGCCCCCATCGCCTCATCCAACACCGCCGCCGAGGCGCCCCCGTGTGCGTGCAAAGGCGGACCCTGATGATGCCCCCCAAAGGCGAACTCGGCAAAAATTTCGCCGTCTTCCGCCTCAAACCAGGTCAAACCCATACTGCGCGGGTTTTCTGCCCCGCACACAAAACACTCCCCATGTCCCGGTAACAACTTCATACGTCCTCCAAAGGATTTTGTAATTGAGCAAACCGCCGCCGAAAAGCGGCGCTTTCTTCGATTAACCGCAAAAAGCGCGATTTCACCACCGCCGCCGATTCGTCCTCCGCGGCATTTCCCTGTTCCAAACGTAATACCCCTTCCAACTCTTCCAGCACCCGCACCTGCCCCCGCTTCATAAAATACTCCAGCCCCAGGCGCGTCACCGTTTCCCTCTCCCCTACCGATGCCGCCAGCGCGGTAAGCGACACCCGCCCTTCGCGTTTGTTCAGCACGAACTTCAACGCCCCTGCCAGCCTTTCCAACGCCAGCCAGCCGGGCATTTTACACACCAAAATCACCCGGCGCGGGTTAACCTTCCGCAGCGCCTCCCGCAGGACATCGTTATAAGGCGGGGTCGTCCAAATGACCAGGGTGTCGGCGGGCGTGAGCGCCTCCCTGCCCACCCCGGCAATTTCCTGCTTGTGCTCCCCCTCTGCCCAAATGATTACGTTCCCGGTCAAAGACCGCACCAGCCCCGCCGGGTCTGCCTCCTTGCGCCAATCCAGCACCTCCCACGCCGGGGGCAGAGAAGCCGCTATCAGCGCAGAATCATCCACAGGGCGCAAAGCCACAAATTCGATGGCGGTCTGACGTTTTCCCTTGTAATCGCTGCCGCGCAAGGTATAAGCCAGGTCAAAACGCCCAGCGGGCAAAGCCTCGCCTGCCCCGCCCCACCACAAAACCTGTTGCTTGTTTCCCGCAATATCCTGCACCGTCAATTTAAGATGCTCCCCATTCCCCAAAACTGTCGTGCTGACAATCTCCAAACTGCGCGTAGCCAGGGTGAGCCTTTCGTTGCCCGGTCCAAACGGAGCGAGTTGCTCCATCTCTGCCGCCAGCCCCAGCGAAAGGTCTGCCAGCCCCAGCCAGGCATCCACCGTCAGGGTCGGCTCTTCGCCTTCCGGCGGCGTATTTGCCAGTTGGGCTTGCACCGCCTTTGCCAGACGGCGGCGGAACTCTGGCAGTTTTTCGGTTTCCATGCCCATCCCAGCTGCCATCGGATGCCCGCCGAAATTGAGTAGCAGGTCTTTTTGGGCGGCAATCGCCTCGGTGATGTGGATTCCCTCCACCGAACGCGCCGAGCCGCGTGAGATGCCGTCTTCCCCGCTGCAAAGCAGGATGGTAGGTTTTTGGTAACGTTCTGTCAGCCGCGCCGCGACAATTCCCAGCACGCCGCCATGCCAGGCGGGGTGAGCCAGCACCAGGGCGGGTTGCATCAGCAGCAGGGGATTTTCGCGCAGTTGGGCTTCCGCCGCCATCGTCACCTGGTCGCAGAGCAGTTTACGCTGCGCGTTTAACCCCTCCAGGTGATTTGCCAGCAGGCGGGCTTGCGCCGGGTCTTGGGTTGTCAGCAATTCTACGGCGGGGTTGGCATCTTCCAGCCTGCCCAGAGC
>DYNS01000069.1 GCA_020720965.1 Anaerolinea sp.
GACCCCGTCCGCCTTGCCGCCGCGCAAATGGGCGTTGCCGCCTCTCACTGCCTGATGATTGGCGACACCACCGTAGATATTCGCGCCGGTAAAAGCGCCGGAGCGCAAACCGTGGGGGTTTTGTGCGGCTTTGGCGAGCGCCCAGAATTGGAAAAAGCAAGCGCCGATGCTCTGCTAGAGACAACGGCGCAGTTACCCAGCCTGTTGGGGCTTGAAGGGGCGGGATATTCCCAAATGTGATATGACTGAATAGATACCCGCCTACAAACCAAAAATGGTCAGCCAGCGATTGCCGGGCAGGGCGAAAACGCCTGCCACGACCAGCAAAAGCGAAAAAAGGATGGCAAACAGTCCGTTACGGTAACGCAGCGGGCTGGGGGCGCTCTTCCAGCGGGAGGGCAAATGCGCCACCAAAACGGCAACCAGCATCAGCGCCAGGTGTTCCCAGCGATGCCGAAGGGCGAACCCGCCGCTAAACGAGGCTCCGTTCCAAAAAAAGTAGAGCAGCCCAAAAAGCAGTTGGCTATCCATCAGCGCCCCAAAAGCGGAGGCGAGAGCGCGAGAAAGGGAATCGTAGTGGCGTTTTTGCGCCCATCCCAGGCTAAATTGAAAGATGGCGGCGAGAGCCACCAAAACGACTGCCCAGCGCAAGAGAGAGTGGAGGGTGAGAATCAGGTTCATTGCTAATCCTTGGGGTTGTTGCGGGTTTCCCAATCGCGCACCCGCTCCAGCAGTTCTGGCAGGGGGCGCAAATCGGATATAGGGACGAAAAAGTTCTTGGTTTGGGTTTTGCTGTACTGAAAAACTCGGCTACCCGCATACACCGGGTTTGCCTTGCGCCGGAATTCTTCTCTGGTAATGTAACCCGCCAACCATATTTCCATGCCATAAATCCAAATATTGCCCCACTCGTGCGGCTGAATGAGATACACGTCTTTTAGGCGGGGGCAGTGCAAACCCACTCGCGCCACCGGTGCAGATTGGACATGGACATACGCCAGGTTGTAATAGGCGTGTTGAGCAAAGACACGGGTGAGAGGCGGCAGGGTGAGGGTTTCGGTCACAAATTGGCGGTTGGCATCCTGCCCGCCAATTTCCACTTGCAGCGGGGTGGGGTTTTCGCTCTTCAGGGCAAGCCTGCCCAGGGGCAGCCATTCCTGCGGGTGAGACCACTCTTGCAGGAGGGGGTGAATCAGATACAGGGGTTGACCGGCGCTTTCGGCGCTTTTAATTTCTTCGGCAGAGTTGGTGCTTAAGCCCAACAAAAAAGCAAAAAGGTACAAATCCTTTTCGCTTTGATGATGCGAAACATACTGGTCTTCTGGCACAAGGGCGGGGGCGCGCAGGGTGGGGGCAGGGTCGCGGCGCATTTCGCTAATTTGGCTGCGCTTGGAGATGATGAAGGTTTTTACGTCACAGCGATGCCCGCCCAAAGCGACATCGTATCTATCCGGTTCGGTAAAAGGGGTTGCACCGCGCACATCAAAAGGCACGTTTTGGTCGGCGAGGTAACGCCGAAAAGCCAGTTCCACCGCCACCCCGCCCACAATCCGGCGCAAACGGGAGTATAAAGAGCCGCCCATGCGGTTGTAAGTGTGAGGCAAAGAGCGCACTGCGTAAGCAATGCCACCCTCGGTTAAATCTGGCGTGTAGGGTAATTTTACAAAGTCTGCAAAGGCAACCATTGCCACATCCCAAAGGTTCAAATAAAAGAGTTTGGTTATTCGTTGCGAAACTGTAAACAATAATGATGAAAAGTATTGCTGACCCAGGCGCTGCCCAAACCGTAAGGCGCAAGGGATTGGTTATCCTGCATCCAAATTTTCTCGTCCTTCAGGGTATACACTTTTCCCAGTTCGCGGGCAATATCCCATGCCAGCGGGTAAATTTTACCGCCTTTTTTTACGTTCTTCACAATCACCGTCAGGTAGGCTTTGGGCTTTAGCAGGGGCTGCAAACCGGCATAAACCCGCACGAGCAGGGATAAAAACGCCTCGTAATCGTGAATATTCCCCAAGTCGTTGGGGTGTTCGGAATAAACAACATCCAGCGCCTCGGATTCTCGCCGCTTTTTCTGATTCTCCGCACCCCTGGCGTGGAGCATATCCCAATAGGGTGGGGAGGTAAGGACATAATCTACCGGGGGAATGGGGAAGGTCGGCGCATGGAGAGCGTCCCCCTCAAAAACCTGGGCTTGCGCCTGGCTCGCCGTTAAAGCAGCTTTTTCCTGCCCTACCAGTTGCGCGGCGATGGCAGCATAACGCGGATTCAACTCTATGCCGTAAGAGTCGCGCCCGGCGCGCAAGGCGGCAATGAGGGTGGAGCCTGTTCCGCACATGGGGTCCAGAACAACCTGCCCTTGTTTGGTAAAGAACTCAATGAACTCTTGCGCCATTGTCTCTGGGAATTTGGCAGGGTGAACCAAAACATCCTTTTTGCGGGGAGGCGGGTTGTGGATAAACCAGGATTTTTGAAATTTAAGCCAGGTTTTGGGGTCCAGGTCGTTGAGTTTATTTTTCATAGGAGGTTAGGGGGTGGGGCGAGGGGTGCGGCTGGGGAGGGGAGTGTGGCTGGGGCTGGGTGTGGGCGTGGGAGAAAGGTAAGTGACCCGGCGAATGGTAAGAGCATCGAAACTGACGTTAATGCCTACCGGGCTAAGCGCGGAGGCAGTGTAACCAAAGGAGCCGCTGGGGTAAAGGGTATCGGTTAGGCTGAGTTGATATTGACCGTTGAGAAAGAAGCGCATCTCCACCCCTGCCACCCAAACCCCCAACCTAACCTGGGCGGGCGCGCCGGGCGGCGCTCCCCCGCTGGGCAGCCAATCTACCAGGGGGTAGGTATCTCCACCCCGCAGCCTATCTACCCGCATTTGCCCGTTGCAGTTGAGCAAAAAGCGGTAGGCGTAGTTTTCAGCGGCTGCCCGAAACAGGATTCCGTAGGCATCTTCGCCGGAGCAGCGGTTGAGATGGGCGGTGGTTTCGGCGTAAAAGTCGGTGAGGAGCAGAGCGGTATGTACGGATTGGAGGCGGGCGGGAACCTGGTTGAGGGCGAGCGTTAGCCTGCCCTCGCTGAGGAGGATGTTGTTGCCGCCATCGCTGAGGGGTTGGACATTCGTCCAGGCGGAGGGGTCGGTAAAGGCTTCGGCGTAGAGTTCTACACCTGTGCCGGGCATGGTCTCTGGGGTGAGGCTGGGTTGATAGGTGGGGTAGGGGGTGTGGGTGGAGGTGGGCGGGAACCAGACGATGCTGGGGCTGGGTTGCAGGGTGGGGGATGCGGTAGCCAGGCTGGAGCGAGGGGTGGGTTGTTCCGTCAATGGCAGGCAAGAAGCGCTCAAGAGCAGGGAAAATCCAAAGCAGAGGGGGGTTATCTTTTGGGCAAGGTTCACCCTAAAATTTTACCCGCAATTGGTGAGTTTCATCCGCAAAGATTGGTGGCAAATGTCGGCGGGGGGGTGCTGTACAATAGGGGTAATTTCGTTCCCAAAGGAGAAAAATATGACCAGTAAAGCCGTCCTTATCACCGGAGCGTGTGGTGAGATTGGTCAGGCGCTTGTGCAGAACTTGGCAGCAAAGGGAGGCTATCGCATTGTCACCACCGATTTAATGCCCCTGCCTGAATCTTTGCGGGGACTCTCTGCGGAACATTTGCAGGGAGACCTGGTGTACCGCATTAAACAGTTTTATGACTACAATTTTGACGTTATCTTTCACCTGGCGGCTTCGCTTTCTTCCAAAGCGGAGATTGCGAGCGAGGAGGCGCACCGGATTAACGTGGAAGGGACGATGCAGCTGCTGATGTTGGCGGCGTATAAGTCGGAAAAGCGCGATAAGCCAGTGAAGTTCTTCTTCCCCAGTTCCATTGCCGCCTATGGCTTCCCCACCTTGCAGGATAAGCAAGCCGCCGGGCGGGTGAAGGAGGATGAGTGGAATCATCCGCATACCATGTATGGGGCGAATAAATTGTATTGCGAGAAGTTGGGCGAGTATTACGGAAATTACTATGGGCAGCGTCACCTGGACCCCAACCCGCCGACCATGTTGGATTTTCGCTCGATTCGGTTTCCCGGGCTGATTAGCGCCTTTACCCTGCCCAGCGGGGGGACGAGCGACTACGGACCGGAGATGCTACACGCGGCGGCGCAGGGCAAAGCTTACGCTTGCTTTGTTCGCTCGGATACGCGCATTTCGTTTATGGCAATGCCAGATGCCATCAAAGCAATTCTGAGCCTGGTGGATGTTCCGCGTGAGATGCTGACGCGGGAGGTGTATAACATTAACGCCTTTAGCCTGACGGCAGACCAGTTCCGCAAGCGGGCGCAGGATGCTTTTTTGGGGACGCAAATTTCCTTTGAGCCAAGCGCCCGCCGCCAGGGGATTGTCGATTCCTGGCCCGAAGACCTGGATGACAGCCGCGCTCGCGCCGATTGGGGTTGGCAGCCCGATTTTGACGAAGACCGCTTTTTTGACGAGTATTTTCTGCCTGCCATGCGAAAACGCTACGCGCAGCGCCCCAGTTTACGCAGTTACGAGTAAGAGGGATTTCTTCTTGTGGCAGCGCCCCTTCTCTCGAAGGGGCGCTTTGGCTTTTGGGCTGTTTTCACTCTTCTTTCTTTTCCAGCACCGCCAAAATGCGGGTGGCGAAGAAGGCAGGGGCGTTGTCCAGAAAACTATCCAGGCGGCGCAGGTGTGGAAGCCAGGAATCGGGGTATAGTTGCGGGGCAGAGTATCCGCCGCTGGCAACGTAAGAGAAAGCGGCATACCGCTTGCGGGTAATGACCTTCCAGTTTTTTAGCAGGCTGGGGGTAATGCGGCTGAAGAAGATTCGGGTGGCGTTGCCCTGGGCGGCGTAATATTGCCCATCCTGCGGAACCCAGCCTTCGGGGGCGCACCAGTCAATTTCACGGTTCCATGCCACCGGTTCGTGGTGCAACAGCCCATAGACGAGCAAACCCATCAGACTGATGAAAGGGTCGAAAACCAAAACCCGCCCGCCGGGGCGTAATACCCGCCAAAATTCTTTTAGCGCCGTGCCAGGGTATTGCAGGTGATGGAAAACGTCAAAGAGAATCAGGTCGCTGACGGTTCCACTGCCAAAACTGAGGGCGTAGGCGTTTTCGGTCTGGTCCAGCCAGGGGTTGGGAAAGAGGTCTGTCCGAAGGGCGTGCGGAATAACCTCCTTGATGTTGCCAATGCCAGAGCCAAGTTCCACCACAAGCGGGGCGGGCAAATCGCTCAGGTTCGCAGCAATATCGCGGTGAAATCCGCGATAAATCTCGGCTAAAATGGGCTTGCGTTGCCAATATTGCTCGTTACGCAAAATTTCATTCTGATGTTCTGAAATATCCATGCCCGCATTGTACCAAAGAGAAAGAAATGATTCGTCCCTCTTCCCCCTTTCCCACAAAAATCGTCCTCGCCAACCTCACCAGCCTGCTTGCGGGTTTTTCTGCCTGGCAAATGTTGCAAACCGCAGAAAAGTTGGGCATTGCCTGGCAAAGCAGTAAAACCTGGCTGGCATTGTTGGGCGGTTTGTGTCTGTTGGCATTGGCAAGCCTGGGGCTTAACCGAATCTCCCTCCCGTTCAAAAAGCCGTCCCTCCCCACCTGGGCAGCCGCGCCGCTGTGGGGCTTGACCCTGCTCACCTACCCGCTCATTTTGCTCCTGCCCACCTACGGAAAACTGATTCGGGGGCAGGAAGCCACCCGGCTGCTGGTTTTTTGGTTGGCAGCGGTTTTGGGGGCGTTTTTTTTGCAAAGGCTCTTGCGATTAGCCTACCCCGCCGCCCTGGGCATTCATCTATTGTTGCAAGCGGCTGTGTATCTCACCCTTATTCAGCTTTTGGGCATCACCAACTACCCCTTTGCCCTGGGATGGTCGGAAACCAGCCGGTTTTACTACCCTTCTCTGTTTCTTTCGCAAAACATTTATGCTCAAAAACTGCCCCTGCCCATTCTGCACCCCAGCCTGCACCTGCTTCTCACGCCTCCCTACCTGGTAAATGCGCCGCTGTGGGCGCACCGCGCCTGGCAAATTATCCTGCGCCTGGGGTTGGTGGGATGGATTGCGCCCGCGCTTTTGGGGCGGCTGAAAGTTGATTCCGCGCCCTGGCGTGCCGCCGCCGGAGTGTGGTTTTTCCTTACCCTCTTCAATCTCCCCTTATATCTGCATCTCGCCCCGCCTGTCCTGCTCATCCTGTTCGGCTTTTCTGCCAAAGACCCCCGGCGCACCTGGCTCTTTGTGCTGCTTGCCTCCGTTTGGGCGGGTCTCAGCCGAATCAACTGGTATCCCGTGCCGGGGATGTTGGCAGCGGCGCTCTACCTGCTGCAAACCCCCTATCAGCGGCGTGGATGGCGCTACCTGCTGCCGCCCGCCGGTTGGGTCATCACCGGCGCTCTCACTGCCTTTCTCGCCATGCGGGCATACATCGTCTTCTCTGGCATTCCCAACCCTGCCAATTTTTATACCAGCCTCACCTCCGCCCTGCTGTGGTATCGACTTTTGCCCAACGCCACTTACGCCCTCGGCATCCTCCCCGGCATTGCGCTCTACTCTCTGCCCATGGGGGCGGTCATAGGAGCGGCTCTTGCCAGGCGGCAAATTCATCCCCTGCGGGTGGGTTTACTGCTTGCAGGCTTGGCAACCCTGCTGGGTGGCGGAATGCTCGTCAGCGTAAAAATTGGCGGCGGCGGCGACCTGCACAACCTGGATGCCTACGCCATCGCCCTCCTCCTCGTCTGCGCTCACCTGTTTTTTGGCAAATACACACCGGAGGAAAACTTAACTCCCCCCCAGGAGGAGAAGCGCATCACCCCACATTGGGCTTTGCTTGCCCTGTTGGTCGCCATCCCCGTCTGGCTGGGAGCGAGAGCCAACATCAGCCTTCCGCCTTACGCCTCGGCAGAAAGTCAGCAAACCCTCCGCGCCCTGGAACAGGAACTCAACACCATCCACGCCAGCGGCGGCGAGATACTCTTCATCACACAACGTCACCTGCTCTCCATGAAGATGATTACCTCCCTGCCCCTCCTTCCAGAATACGAGCGCGAAGAACTAATGGAAATGGCAATGGCGGGCAATCAAACCTACCTGGATACCTTCAAAGAACAAATACGGGAACAGCGTTTTGCCGCCATCGTAGTAGACCCGCTGGCATTCAACCTGCTCGGCAGCGACTATGAAATGGGAGAAGAAAATAACGCCTGGGCGCGTTTTGTCATCAAGCCCGTTTTGTGCAACTACTCGGCATCCACCCTGTATCAGAATGACAGAATCGCCATTTACCTGCCCCAAACCGAACCAACCTGCCCTTAAGGCGGAGGATTCTTCCAAATGAGCCAACCCTTTCGCAGCCACTTTCGGCGGGTATTTACCTCCCAGCCCAGGCTTGCCAGACGCAGCGCGGCGGCAACAAACCACTCTCTTTGTCCCCATACCCGCATGGGACTGGTTTCGGCAATGGCAGATTTCCAATCCTCCAAAAACCGATACATCGCCTCCCCCGGCACAACCCGGTGAATATAATTTTTGGGCAACACCGCCTGAAAATCCACCGGCTGAAAGCCTACCCGGAAATTAGCGCTGAACACCAACGCTTCCTGAGTCCAGGGCATCTGCGCCGAGGCTTGTCGCCTCAGCAGGTTGGCAACCCAAAGCGCCCCGCTGGGTGTGGATGTGCCTTCCAGCAGCAGCCCTCCCGGCAAGACACCTTGCGCCATCTGCGCCCAGGCAGGCAAAACATCCTGCGGAGAGTATTGGCGCAAGACATTAAAAGCGCGGATAATTCGGATACATTCCCCACCCATCAAAGGTATATTAAACCCCCCCAGCCGAAACTGCGTCTGAAAATCTGCAAAAGGCTGGGCATTGGCAACCCGCTGTGGGTCAATCTCCACGCCCAAAATCCCCAGGCGCGGATTCACCTTCCGTAACCGCGAAGCCGCTTCCAGGGTGGTAATGGCTTCCGCCCCGTAGCCCAGGTCCACATACAAGGCACGAGAAAAATCCCCATCCTGCCGGGTAAGCAGACTGGGGTCGTATCTAAGCAAAAAGATGTCGGCGCGGCGCAGGCGGTTGGGGGCGGTTTTTCCGCGCGTTATTTGCCCCTGAGGCTTGGGATGACGCATGGCAAACAAAAATCCGGGGTCTTACGACCCCGGATTTTTTTGGTAAAGCGAATATTAGAGGCTACCGTTGATGGTAGCGAAGACGTTGCTGACGAGGGGTCCCATGATGGTGAGAGCAGCAATAACGACTACGGCAACGAGGACGAGGATGAGGGCATATTCGACCATGCCTTGGCCTTTTTCTTTGAGAGAGAACAACATGATGTTTTTCCTTTCTATTTTTGGTGGAAGAATGAAGAAGTAGGGCTTACAAAAAATGACGCGGAGAAATCCGGTTTAGAGGCTGCCGTTGATGGTAGCGAAGACGTTGCTGACGAGGGGTCCCATGATGGTGAGGGCGGCGATAACGACTACGGCAACGAGGACGAGGATGAGAGCATACTCAACCATACCTTGGCCTTTTTCTTTGAGAGAGAATAACATGGCTTTTTGTCTCCTTTCTTTAGAATTTTGAGAAGTTTTTTTGTTTAGACTTACTGCTCTTATTTTACCTATTTTTGAGAATTTTCCAAGAGGTTTTAATTACAAATAGTTTGCATCTAAAGGTAGGGGGTAATGCAAGGGGAAGAGAATTCGGTGGTCAGATAGGTTTGCCATTCTTTGATATGATGGGGCATCTTCTACTTGTGAGGTCGAGATGCTTAAGAAAATAGGCGGAAAGTTTAATATTCACATCGAGCAGGTCTGGGGAGGTATGGTGATTTTGGGCGTTTTTATTTTTATGAATTTACAGACAATCCGCCCTAATGATTTTTGGTTTCACCTTGCATACGGGAAGTTGTTTAGCCAAACCGGGGGGTTGTCCATTGTGGATACTTTCTCTTTCACCGCTTTTGGGGAACCGTACCTTTCGGCTTATCATTACTGGTTGGGGCAATTCTGGATGTATCTCTTCTATCAATGGGGGGGGGCAGAGGCAATCTTGTTCGTTTTTAGCACTATCGTTACCCTGGCATATGGAATTATTTTGCTGTTGGGTTTTAAGAGAACAAGAAACGGGCGGGCGGCGGCTCTGGGGGCGCTCTTTGCCGCGCTTCTAGGCGTTTCTAACTGGAATATACGCCCACAATTGTTTGCCTACCTGTGGGCAGCGGTTTTGATGTGGGCAATGGATGGGTGTCAAACAAGTCGGCGCAAGTGGTTGCGGGCAGGCTTGATGATGGTTACAACCGCTTTGTGGGTGAACACGCATGGCACATTTTTTATCCCTTTTGCGCTTGTTGGGGCGCAGTGGGTGGAGGATGCCTGGCTGGCGTGGAAGGAACGGGATGCAGGTAAACTCATCCCTGCCTTGGGCTTCAGCGGGGCGATTCTTTTGGGGAGTTTGTTCAACCCCAGGGGCGTAGGAGTCTTTTCCTACCTTTGGCAGATGTCGGCATCCAACTCGGTTCAGCAATATGTTGCGGAATGGCAACCTGCCCTGTGGAATCGCCCAGATGGGTTACTGTTCTTCCTGCTTTTGGGGGCGTTGTTTTTGCTATGGGCGTTGTCGGGGTATCGCCCTACGATGCGGGAATGGGTTTCTTTGGTTTTCTTTACGTTGTTGGCTTTACGTTATCAGCGTGGGATTGTGTGGTTCGGGCTTACTCAGGCGGTTTTCTTCTCTCAATGTATTGCTTTGCTATTGAGCAAGGCAAAGAAAAGATTAGATACAGAAGGAAACGCGGTGCTTAACAGGGCAATGGCGGTGATGTTTCTGGTGCTGGCTTGGGGGTCTTTGCCCTGGTTTCGTTCTGCCTGGGCGCTTGCACCGGAGAAAAAGAGCATTTATGGGCTGGAAACTCCTTTTGCAGCGGTGAATGCCTTGCAAACCAGCAAAGAGCAAGGGCGGGTATTTTCTGAAATTGCATTTAGCGGATACGTGACCTGGAAAACTGAGGCGCAGTTTAAGGTGTTCATAGACCCCCGCTTTGAACTGTACCCGGCGGAACTATGGCAAACCTACCTGAAGGTTGGGGCAGGGATGCCAGGCTGGGAAATGATTTTGAATGAATGGGAAGTGGATGTATTGCTACTCTCTCCGCAAAGCCAGGCGGGGCTATTGGCTGCGGCTCAAGAATCTCCTGGTTGGGAGAAAGTATACGAGGACGATATTTCGGTTTTGTTGATGCGAAGGTAAAAAACACCGGTTCAGGCAGTGGCGTTTCCTTCCAAGCCCAGTTGCGGGGCGATGCGGCGCATGGCGGCGATGACGTTGCCAACGTGTTCGCTCCACAGGTCAACCCCAAATTCTTGGGCGGCTTGTTCCATTCCGGCGCGGTCGGTTCCGGCGGCGAAGGCTTTGTCTTTCCATTTTTTCTTAACGGAGGATGGTTCGAGGTCGAGGATGGAGCGGGAGGGGCGCACCAGGGCAACGGCGGTGATGAGTCCGGTGATTTCGTCACAGGCGTTGAGGGCTTTTTCCATCTGGCTGTCGCGGCTGATTCCGCTGTGGTCGCCGTGACTGAGGATGGCGCGGATGATGGTTTCGCTTACCCCGTGTTCTCGCAGGAGGGGAGCGCCGAGGCTGGGGTGTTCTTCGGCGGTAGGGTGAATTTCCCAGTCGAAGTCGTGCAGTAAGCCGGTAACGCCCCAAAGGTCCGGGTCTGCGCCGTATTTTTCGGCGTAGAAGCGCATGGCGGCTTCCACGCTGAGCAT
>DYNS01000384.1 GCA_020720965.1 Anaerolinea sp.
AAGAAAAACTGTTTCATCTGACCTCGAACCTTCTCTCCCTGCCCATTCCCCGCCCTCAAATTCAATCTCCGTTACCGTTGGCGGAGGGGCGGCTGACGTTGAGCAATGGCTGGGCGCTCACCGCCCGCCGAATCTCTGCCGAGGGTTGGCAGCCCGCCCCAGAAAACGCCCTTTCGGCAGGGCTGGATGCCGATTTGACGGCGGGCAGGCTGGGGGTGCGTCCGCCCCGGCGCGGGGAGAGGTTCGAGCCTCTGGGAATGCCAGGGAAGCGGGTCAAACTTTCGGATGTGTTCATCAACCATAAAATTCCGCAGCGTTTTCGAGCGGGCTGGCTGCTGGTGACGGTAGACGATGAGCCTGCCTGGGTGGCGGGGGTGCGGCTTGCTCATCCCTGGCGGGTGAGCGAGAAAACGCGGCAGGTGTTGCAACTGCGGCTGGAGAAAATGTAACTTTTTTGTGGTAGGCGCATCTAAACGTGCGGAAATCACCCTGGAGGTACTGAGAAATGACAGAAACAACCAAAGCCCAACCGCGCGTTATTGTATTTAGCACGCCAAGTTGTTCGTTTTGCAACCTGGCAAAAAAGTATTTTCGTGAAAAGAACGTCAAGTTCAAAGATGTGGATGTAAGCCGCGACCAAACGGCTGCGCGAGATATGCTCAAGCGCAGTGGGCAGAGCGGCGTTCCGGTGATTGACATCGGAGGTAAGATTATTGTTGGATTCGACCGCCCAAAAATTGACAAATTGCTGGGTCTCAAATAAACTATTGCAGAAATTACACTAACATTCCGTACTGGAGGTAAGAACACTATGAGCGATTTCAAACTTGAACCCTTGGGCAGCCGCGTATTGGTTCGCCCGATTGAGCAGGAGAGCAAGACTTCTTCTGGCTTGTTGCTGCCCGATACTGCCAAAGAGAAGCCGCAGATGGGCGAGGTCGTTGCCATTGGTGACGATGAAGACATTAAATTGCAGGTCGGCGATAAGGTTTTGTTCGCCAAGTATAGCGGCACTGAGTTTAAGATGGACGGCGTGGAATATTTGCTGTTCGATGTAAGCGATGTGCTTGCCCGCCTTAAGTAGATTTTGATTTTTCCAAACAAAAACCCCCGCGTTGCGGGGGTTTTTGTTTTTTAGGCGGCTTCGGCGAGTTGTTTCAACTTCATGCCCAATTCGCGCCATTGAATCTTGGATACGCCCAGGTTCTGGCGAATTTGCTCGTGTTCTGCGCCGCGCCGATATTCGCCGAGGGCATAGGTCCAGCGGCACATATCAAAGGAGAGGTGTTTTTCCAGCCCGGCATCTTTGCCAATGTCTTCCAGCAGGTATTCCAAACGGCGGGGCGGCCAGGGAAAGAGTTTGGCTTCCGGTTTGTATTGCGCGGTGTATTCTTCGTACACGGGGAGCCAGTCTTCTGGCAGGGTGAGTTTTCGTTCTTTGTAGCGGTTGATGGGGCTGGCGTACTTGATGAAGAGGGTGGGGTTTTCGGGGGCGTTGAGGTCGATGTGTTCCAACTGAATGGCGAGGCATTCGCTCTTTTTGATGCCAGTGGCAAGGATGAGCTGCAGGAGGGCGTAGGGGCGGGCATCCGGCTTGCTGCGGCGGCGATAGCGGTCTGCCGCGAGGAGGACTGCCTGGGTTTCATCCTCGGTGAGGACGGTGGGCAGGGGTGACATGACGGAGCGTTGAACGACTTTTTCTGCCGGGTCCAGCAGGATGACTCCGTTTTTGTGCAGCCAGCGAAAGAAGGATTTGGTGGTGGTAATGCGCCGGGCAAGGGTTTTGGGACTGCAAGGGACTTCCCGCTCGTTTTGCATCCACTCGAAGTATTTGTTCAGGTCGGTGGTGGTGATGGCGCCGATGGTGGTTTCGGGCGGGTAGTAGGATGCCATGAGCCGCAAATCGGAGAGGAAGGCTTTGACGGTGTAGGGGGAGCGCCCCTGGTCGTTGAGGTAGATTTCGTAGGCGGCAACGGCAGGGAGAATGGGGGTTGTGGTAGCGATGTGCGCGGTTAATGTCGAGGTAACGGTCATGCGAACTCCTTTGGCGAAATAGTTAATCACTATGCGAATAGTTTAGCATGAATTTTGCCGGTTGTTACCTTTGGGTTATTGCTGCAACGGATTTGTCAGGGATTGGGTTGCTGAGGGTTAAAGCAGGGGGAGTAGTCCGCGCCAAGGAGAAGGACGTAAGGGGCAGCGCTTTGGGCGGCGGGGACGGAGACAAGCGCCTCGGGGGGCAGGCGCAGGCTGGCAAGCAGGGCATTGCTCAGGCTGCGGTCCTGAGAGGCGGTCAGGTCATAGAGCAGGGTTTGGGCATGGGTACGGGCATCCGCCGGGCGCAGGATGGTTTCGTAGCCGGCGTAGTTGAGGCGCTCGGCTGCCAGGGCATCCCAACCTTCGTAGGGGGAGCCGTTTTGCACCTCGACCAGGATGCTTTGGCTGGTTTGCAAGCGAGGGGAGGGTTGCAGGGCTTCGGTGAGCATTTGCTGAACGGCTTCCGGGTTGGGGAGCAGGACGTAAGCGCCGCCAGGTGTGACCCAGGAGACGACCAGGTCGTTGGCGATGTAGTAACTGCGGATGTCGGCGTTGGTGAGGTGTAAGGCAAGGGGTGAGAGGCGCAGCAAGGCGGCGAGGTCCAGGTCGGTGGAGATGGTGGTGCGAAAGTCTTCGTACAGTTGGGGCAGGCGAGAGAGGCTATCGGTGCGGTGCGCCTGGGCATACAGGGCGCGGAGAACTTCCTGCTGACGGCGGGCGCGGTCAAAATCGTCCGATTTTTGGCGG
>DYNS01000385.1 GCA_020720965.1 Anaerolinea sp.
GGAGGTAATGCCCTCCACCGCGTCTATCATTAGCAGAACCACATCTGCCCGCTCTATGGCTTTGAAGGAGCGCAGCACGCTAAACTGTTCCACGCCCCTTTCCACTTTGCCGCGCCTGCGGATTCCGGCGGTATCTATCAGGGTGATTTTCATCCCGTCCACGTTCAGGGGGGTGTCCACTGCGTCTCTGGTTGTTCCGGCAATGGGGCTTACAATGGCGCGCTCCTGCCCCACCAGGCGGTTTAGCAGGCTGGATTTTCCGGCGTTGGGTTTACCCACAATGGCAATTTTTACGCTATCGTCTTCCGGGGTGCTTTCTTTTTCGGGGAAGGCGGCCACCACCTCGTCCAGCAAATCGCCCACGTCGGTGCCGTGAATGGCGGAGATGGCGATGGGGTCGCCAAGCCCCAACTCGTAAAACGCCACCGCTTCTTCTCTGGTTTTGGCGCTTTCACACTTGTTCACCACCATCAGCACCGGGGGGGTGGGTTTGCCGTTGATTGTTTTCTGGTTGCGGCGCAAAATTTCGGCAACTTCCTGGTCGGCGGAGGTGGGACCGGTTTCGCCATCTCCCAGGAGCAGGATAACATCCGCATCGCGGATTGCCACCGCTGCCTGGGTGCGAATCTGCTCGATGAAATCGGCAGAGCCGATGGAAAGCGGGGTTTTGCCTCCCCCGTGAGTGGGGTCTATGCCGCCGGTATCCACCACCGTAAACGCAACCCCGTTCCAGAGTGCGTCTGCAAAAATTCTATCTCTGGTTGTGCCGGGGGTGTCATGCACAATGGCGAGACGTTCTCCGGCGAGCCGGTTAAACAGGGTACTTTTTCCTACATTGGGTCTGCCCACAAGGGCAACTACGGGTTTTGTCATGGTTTCTCACTGGTCTTGCTAAGGGGTAGGCGAGGCGGCGGGTACGAGGGTTACTTCGATGGTGGCAGGGTTCAGCGACTGCACCTCCACTCCCTCCGCCAAAATGGTGGATTGGGGCGAAACCTGGTGCGTCCCCAGGCTGAGACCGCTCAGGTCTATAAAGATGCGAATATCGTTGGCGGTCAGTTTTTCCAGGGCGGGCAGGGGTCCACTCAGGATGACATCCACCCTCTCCGGGGAGATGGTGGCAGAAAATTCCGGCGGCAGACCAACCACCTCAATCGGAATATCGTTCAGGCTCAGGCTGCCTTCAATCGCTTCTATGCCCACCTGAACCCGTACTGTTTGCTCGCCGACTACGGTAATGCCGGTTGGCAGGGCAAGTTCCACACGGGTATCCAACTCTTCCATCAAGCCGTTCAGGTTGAGAGGGGCGGTCTCCACATAGCCAGGC
This sequence comes from Anaerolinea sp., assembly GCA_020720965.1. GTDB lineage: Bacteria > Chloroflexota > Anaerolineae > Anaerolineales > Villigracilaceae > UBA5195. Next base: position 1,328 of record DYNS01000385.1, read on the forward strand.
AGTTCGTTAACCAGGCTGGGGTTGCTGGAATAGACGGTGAGCACCGGCGGGAAAACCGAAATATTGGTGATTCGATACCCTCCTGCCACCTGCCCCCGCGCATTGAGTTTTACCGCAATATCGCGGTAGCCGCCTCGCTGAACAACGCTAATGTTTACCTGAGCCGAATCCGGGCTGAGGGCAAGCCCCGCAACCGTTTGCCCGTCCGCGTTCACCATTCGCAGCGGCACGCTGCTTTGCACGTCCTGCCGCACCCCGGCGATGTTCAAATCTGCCCGAATGGCTTGCACCTGGTCCACCAGGGACTGCGCCCCAGAGAGGGTAATCTCTGCCGGGGTCAGGCGAGGTGTGCCTGCCTGGTAGCCCACTGCTGGTTCTCCGCGCAGAGAAAGCTGCACCGGCACGGTTTTGGTTGCCAAATTCTCCAGCGTGAGGGCAACCTGGGTGGGCGAGACGCTGATGATGCGTACCGGGTGTTTGCTAATTTGCACCTGCACCGGCGCCTGGTGTTGCCCTGCTCCCAAGCCAGAAAGGTCTAAAATGGCGCGGACGCTGCCTTCGTTGGCAGCCATCTCCTCCCAGGTGGAGGCGGGCGCGCGCAGGCTGAGCCGAATTTGGGAGGGCGTTTCGCCAGTGATGACCAGGCGTGGGTCTTGCCCAACAATTTCCAGCGCAATGGCGCGGGGGTAATCGCGCACTTCATCCGGGTCGGAGGCGGTGACAGCCGAAACCCAAACCATCATGGCGAGGCTAAGAGCGAGGGCGAAGGTTCGCAGGTTGGGGAGCAGCCATTTTAGCATAAGGCTTAGCGGGGTGTTTCACTATCGGAGGGGAAGAGGTATGGGAAGTGTCGTTGCAGGAAGTTCTTTTGGGTTTGCTCTGGTCGGTAAAAGGCGCTGAGGATGTTTTCCAGCCTTTCCGGGTCCAGTCTCCGAATCATTCGCCCGGTATGGGCGATGGAAATGGAGCCGGTTTCTTCCGAGACGACAATGGCAACCGCATCCGACACTTCCGATATTCCCAGGGCGGCGCGATGACGCAACCCCATTTGGCGCTCTGGAGAGCGTGCCAAAATGCCGCTGGCAGAAAGGGGCATAACGCAAGCCCCCGCCACAATCCGCCCCTTGTCTATGATGACTGCGCCGTCATGCAGGGGGGTGTTGGGGTAGAAAATTTGCAGGAGCATTTCCGGGGTAATGGCAGAATCGAGGTTTACGCCGGTGCGGACGTATTCTGTGAGGGTGTCCATCCGTTGCAGGATGATGAGAGCGCCGTGCTGCCGCGCCGAAAGCCTGGCTGCCGCGCTGACGATGGCTTGGATGGCGGTTTGTACTTCCAGGTCTTCTTTTTTGGTGTGTCCGGGGATGTAGGTTCCGGCGCGTCCGATTCGCTCCCGGGCGCGGCGAATTTCTGGCGAGAAGATGACGGGGATGGAGAGGAGCAGGGCGGGTAAGG
>DYNS01000070.1:0-6676 GCA_020720965.1 Anaerolinea sp.
GCCGAACCCTCCTTTGCGGAACTCTTCACCATGCGCCCCGAATCTTTCAAGCCCGCCGAGGAAGGCGATGACGACCAGAAAGACAAAAAAGGCAAAAAGGGCAAAAAATCGGTTGAGTTGGAATTTGACGAAGACCGCAACGAAGTCGTTGGACGCAAAAAACACAAAAGAGACGAATGGAGCGGCGACTGGTAAGCCCGCTTTTTGGAGATGCAACCAGGTAAGAACCCGTGAAAACAAAACCGGCAAAACCTAAACATATCCCACAACGGACTTGTGTTGGTTGCCGCCTCGTGCTGGCAAAACGCTCTCTCATCCGCATTGTGCGCCAGGCAGACGGAATCTTCGTTGACCCAGGCGGCAAAATGAACGGGCGGGGAGCCTACCTGCACGATGCCAAATCCTGTTGGGAGAAAGGGCTAAAAGGCGCTCTTTCTGGCGCTTTGCGAGTGCCCCTTAGCCCCCAAGATAGGCAGCGGTTGCTGGAATTTATGAACACCCTGCCAGAAGACCCCGCCGAACCAGATTCAGAAGCGGGGCAGCCCTGAGCGTTTGAAAGCCTCGCCATGTGATGGATTACACGGGACACGCTCAGGTACGTATCTCAATTTTTGAATCCTGGAGGTGCCCGTATGAGTAAAACCATAGAACTGCCCATTGCCATTGGCGTGCGCGACCTGGCGCAAAGGATGGGGATTAGCCCCATTGATGCCATTAAAAAACTGATGCTGAACGGCGTAATGGCATCTATTAACCAAACGGTAGATTTCGACACCGCCGCCATTGTTGCCGCCGAATTTGGCTTCGATGCCATCCCCGAAGCCCAGGATGAACCCGAAACCGCCGAAGTAGGCGAAGTGCCGCTTTGGCGACAAAAAATTGCCAACGAAAAAGAAGCCGACCTGGTTGCCCGCCCGCCGGTCGTCACCATTTTGGGGCATGTGGACCATGGCAAGACCTCGCTGTTGGATGCCATTCGGCAAACCAACGTAGCCTCCGGCGAGGCAGGCGGCATTACACAGCACATCGGCGCTTACCAGGTGGAAAAAGAAGGGCGACTCATTACCTTTTTGGATACCCCCGGTCACGCAGCGTTTACCGCCATGCGAGCGCGGGGCGCACAAGGGGCGGATGTGGTTGTCCTGGTTGTTGCCGCCGATGACGGGGTGATGCCCCAAACCCGCGAGGCAATTGCCCACGCCAAAGCCGCCCGTGTTCCCATTATTGTCGCCCTCAACAAAATAGATAAGCCCAACGCCAACCCAGACCGGGTAAAGAACCAACTGGGCGAGCTGGAACTGGTGCCCGATGAATGGGGCGGTAACACCATTGTCGTGCCCGTCTCTGCCCGGCAGAAAACCGGCATTACCGACCTGCTCGCCTCCATCCTGCTCGTGGCGGATAGCGCAGACATCCGCGCCAACCCGCAGGGCAAGGTCATCGGCACGGTGATTGAATCGGAATTGGATAAAAGCAAAGGCGTTATCGCCACCCTCCTGGTGCAGAACGGAACCCTCAAAAACGGGAACGTGGTTGTGGCAGGGCTTTCGCAGGGGCGGCTCAAAGCCATGTTCGACTATCGGGGCAAGCCGGTTCCCAAAGCAGGTCCATCCTTCCCCGTCTCGGTGATGGGTTTGGTGGATGTTCCCGCCGCCGGTGAGATTTTTGAAGTGGTGGAAAATGAACGCGCCGCCCGCGAAATTGTGTTGCAACGCCAACAAGCCCTAAAAGAGAAAAACACCAGCGCCAAAATGTCCCTGGAAGACCTGTTTGCCCGCTTTAAGGCTGGCGAACTGAAGGAACTGCGCCTCATCCTGAAGGCGGACGTGCAAGGTTCGCTGGAGCCGATTGTGCAGGAAATTAACCAGGTTGCCAAAAACAGCGCAGAGATTGCCATTAAGGTCATCTATTCGGAAACCGGCAACATTGGCGAAAATGACGTAATGCTCGCCTCGGCATCCAAAGCCATCCTCATCGGGTTCAACGTGCAGGCAGAAGTCGCCGCCCGCCGCCTGGCAGAAGCCGAAGGGGTTTCCATCCGCATGTACGACATCATCTACCGGCTCACCGAAGACATTGAAAAAGCCGTAAAAGGGATGCTCGCCCCGGAATTTACCGAAAAAGTAATTGGCAAAGCCAACGTTCTGGCGGTTTTCCCCATCTCCAAGGTGGGCAAGATTGCAGGCTGCCGGGTGCTGGATGGCGAACTGCGCCGCAACGCCAAAATGCGCCTGCGCCGCGCCGGAGACATCGTGTTTGAAGGCGACATCAGCTCCCTCAAACACGAAAAAGAAGACGTGCGCGAAGTCCGCGCCGGGTTTGAGTGCGGGGTTGGGCTAAAAAACTTCCACGACATCCTGGTCGGCGACCAGATGGAATGCTACACGCTGGAGAAAAGCGGCTGATTGACGAAATAAGATAATTGTTGTAGGATTTACAGACCAAACCAAACCAAAAGGCTGCGCCGTTGCGGTCAAAAGCAAACGTACCGGCGCAGTTTTGAAAAAACGGAAGAAAACCATGCCCAAAGGCGTAAGAATTCAACGAATTGCAGACCGAATGCGCGAAGAACTCTCGGATTTACTCCTCCGCGAGGTAAGCGACCCACGCCTGCACCAAATTTTTGTAACCGACGTGCGCGTAGACCGCGAACTGGCATTTGCAGATGTTTACATCTCCGCCATCGAGGGAAAATCCCGCTCTGCCGAAGCTCTGGCAGGAATGCACAGCGCCGGCGGCTTTTTGCGCCGCGCCCTGGCAACCAGGGTGGAACTTCGCGCCATGCCGCAGTTGCGCTTTCACTGGGACCCCACCCCCGAAAACGCCGACCATATCGAAAAAATTCTCAAAGAACTACGAGAAGAACCAAATCCCCCTCAAGGTTAGAACCATGCTGACAGAATTAGATAGCGCAATCCGAACCCGCCTGCAAAACGCCCAACACATCCTCATCGCCTCCCACGTCCGCCCAGACGGTGACGCCATCGGCTCGCTGCTGGGGCTGGGGCTTGCCCTGCAAGCCGCCGGAAAACAAGTCCAAATGACCCTAGCGGATGGCGTTCCCGCCGGTTTCCGCCACCTGCCGGGGCAGGAACTCGTCACCCGGCAACCCGCCCCCGGCTTCGACCTCTTCATCACCGTAGACTGCGCCGACCTGCGGCGCACCGGCGAACCCTTCGCCGCCCTCGGCAAACCCCACATCAACATAGACCACCACGTCACCAACGAACGCTTCGCCGAACTGAACCTGATAGAACCCGATTCAGTCGCCACCTGCGCCGTCCTCACCGAACACCTCCCCGCCTGGGGGCTGGAAATTACCCAACCGGTCGCCGCCAGCCTCGCCTCCGGAATCATCACCGACACCCTCGGCTTCCGCACCTCCAACATGAATGCCGCCGCCCTGCGGCTGGCAGCCCAACTGGTAGAAACCGGCATAGACCTGCCAGAACTCTACCTGCGCGCTCTGGTGCGCCGCCCCCTAACCGCCGCCCGCTACTGGGGCGCGGGACTGAGCAAACTCGTCAGCGAACACAACATCGTTTACACCACCCTCCGCAACGAAGAACGCGAACAAGCCGGATACCCCGGCAATGACGACGCCGACCTCATCAACGTCATCTCCGCCATCGAAGACCACGCCATCGGCATGATATTCGTAGAACAACCCGGCAGCGTCAAAATCTCTTGGCGCGCCCTGCAACCGGGCTATAACGTCTCTCTGGTTGCCAAATCCCTCGGCGGGGGCGGGCATCAAGCCGCCGCCGGAGCAGACATCCCCGGCAGTTTGGATGAAATCCTGCCCGAAGTCATCCAAACCACCGTAAAGATGCTTAACCTGTAAGCAAAAACTCAGGAGAACACCATGATAGATAACCAGGATATTAAAAATGCCATCTCTGGCGCTCTTGTCGTAGACAAGCCCATTGGCATGACCTCCCACGATGTCGTCAACGCCATCCGTTACGGCACCGGCATCCGCCGCGCCGGACACACCGGAACCCTGGACCCACGCGCCTCCGGCGTGCTGGTCATCCTCGTTGGACCCGCCGTGCGCCTCAGCGAATACGTCTCCGCCTCCGACAAGCGTTACCAAGCCATCATCCGCATGGGCGCCTCCACCGACACCTTCGACTCAGACGGACGATTCACCCGCCCGCCCGAATCCGCCCTCAACGTCACCGAAAGCCAATTTGACGAAGTCCTGCAAAAATTTGTGGGGGAAATTGAACAAACCCCGCCACCCTACTCCGCCGTCAAATTGCGCGGCAGACGGGCATACGACATGGCAAGACGCGGCGAACAAGTGGAACTCGCCCCGCGCAAAATTAGCGTTTACCACCTCGAAACCCTGGAATGGGCACCCCCCGAAGTCGTTGTAGACGTTCACTGCTCCTCCGGAACCTACGTCCGCTCCCTTGCCAACGACATCGGCAACATCCTCGGCTGCGGCGGCTACCTGGTTGGCTTGCGCCGCACCAAAAGCGGGCGCTTTAGCCTGCGAGACGCCACCCCCCTGCGAAAACTGCAAGAAGCCTTCCGCGCCGGAAACTGGTACCAATACCTCATCCCCGCCGCCGAAGCCCTGGGAGATTGGCCCGCCATCGAACTGAACCCCGACCAGGTGGAAGACGTAAAACACGGACACCGCATTCCCGCCAACCCTGCCGATAAACCCGGCATCAGCAACCTGGTGCGCGGCGTGAGCATGGCAGGCGAACTGGTTGCCCTGATGGAGTTAGACCACACCAACTCGGAATGGCAGCCCAAAAAAGTCTTTTACTCCTAACCCCCGCCCGGCATGGAACATTACAGCAACCTGCAAGACCTGCGCCTCCGCGCCGCCTGGCTCACCATCGGCGTTTTTGACGGCGTACATCGCGGGCATCAACAAATCATTGCACAACTTACGGCAGGCGCGTGCCAGCACGGTGCGCCTGCCGTTTTGCTTACCTTTAGCCCGCACCCCGCCCAGGTATTGGCGCAACGCCCCGTCCCCTGCCTCACCACCCCGCAAGAACGCGCCGAACTCCTCGCCGCTCTGGGGATAGATGTCCTCATCACCCAACCCTTCACGCCTACCTTTGCCAACCGCAGCGCAGAAGATTTTATGACCGAATTGAAAGACCGCCTCGGGCTGCACACCCTCCTCATCGGCTATGACTTTGCCCTGGGGCGCGGACGCGCCGGAAACTTTGAACGCCTGCAAGCCCTGGGGCAGACTCTCGGCTACCAAACCCTCTCCCTGCCCGCCCTGCGCGGCGCAGAAGAAACCATCTCCTCCACCGCCATCCGCAAACAGATAGCCGCCGGGCAGGTTCGACAAGCCGCCGAACAACTCAGCCGCCCCTACGCCATTCGCGGCGAGGTCGTCCCCGGTGATGGGCGCGGGCGAACCCTCGGCATCCCCACCGCCAACGTACAAATCCCCGCCGGAAAAGCCCTCCCCGCTAACGGGGTCTATGCCTGCCGCGCCATTTTGCGGGGCAAACCACTCCACGCCGTCTGCAACCTGGGGCTGCGCCCCACCTTCACAGACCCATCCATCCGCGAACCCCGGCTGGAAGCGCACCTGCCCGGCTGGCAGGGCAACCTGTATGGCGAAACCCTGCAAATCGACTTTGTGGAACGCCTGCGCGAAGAGCAAAAATTTACCTCGGCGCAAGAGCTGGTACGCCAAATTGACCAAGACATCGCCGCCGCCCAAAGGATATTGGGATGAGCCTCTTCCACATCCGGGAAATTCCCATCCGGGGAGAAGCCATCCTCGCCCCCATGGACGGCTTCTCCGACTACCCCTTCCGCTCCATTTGCCGCCAACTCGGTTCGGCAATGAGTTACACCGAATTCATCAGCGCCAAAGATGTCCTCACCCGTCTTCGGCGGGTAAAAGCCAAACTGACCTTTAGCGAAGCCGAGCGCCCGATGGTCTTTCAACTCTACGGCGAAAGCGCCGCCGAACTGCTGGAAGCTGCCCTATACGTCCAAGACCTGCAACCAGACATCATTGACATCAACATGGGCTGCCCCGCCAAAACAGTGGCAAACCGGGGCTGCGGCGTAGGGTTGATGCGAACCCCGCAAAGCGTGGCACAAATCTTCAGCACCCTCACCACCCGCCTCCGCATCCCCGTCACGGGGAAAATGCGCCTGGGCTGGGAGGGTCATCGCAACTACCTGGAAATTGCCAAAATTGCGGAAGAAAACGGCGCGGCATTGCTGGCAGTGCATGGACGCACCAAAAATCAGGGTTATGGCGGACAAGCGGATTGGGATGCCATCGCGGAGGTCAAAGCCGCAGCCCGCATCCCCATCCTCGGCAACGGGGACGTGCGCCGGGTGGAAGATATTGCGCGGATGAAATCCCACACCGGTTGCGATGCGGTGATGATTGGGCGCGGGGCAATTGCTAACCCCTGGATTTTCTCCGGCATGGATAGAGAAAACGTTCCACCAGCAATGGTGCGCCAAACTGTGCAAGAACACTGGCAGCGCACCCTGGCATTTTACGGCGCGGAAGACGGTGAGCGTCTCTTTCGCAAATATGCGGTGCAATATCTCCTCCTGCAAAAGTTAGACCGCGAAACCCGCAAAAACATCCTTCGCAAACAACCCACCGGCGATTGGCTCCGCCTGTTGGACGAAGCCTACGCCGCCTTGCAGGCATAAACAAAAA
>DYNS01000070.1:6713-10684 GCA_020720965.1 Anaerolinea sp.
CCCCGCCACATGCAGAGAGGGGAGGTTAAAGCCCGGCAGCCTGGCGCAGCGCCTCGGCGCGGTTGGTTTCTTCCCAGGGCAGTTTTACATCATCCCGTCCAAAGTGCCCATACGCGGCAGTTTGGCGGTAGATGGGGCGGCGCAGGTTCAAATCGCGGATGATAGCGCCGGGGCGCAGGTCGAAGTGAGTGTTCACCAGTTCGGCAATTTTCTCATCCGAAATTTTTCCCGTACCAAAGGTTTCCACATTGACCGAAAGCGGGTGCGCGACCCCAATGGCATACGCCACCTGAATTTCGCAGCGCTCCGCAATGCCTGCTGCCACAATGTTTTTGGCAACCCAGCGCGCCGCATAAGCAGCCGAGCGGTCCACCTTTGTGGGGTCCTTGCCAGAGAAAGCGCCGCCGCCGTGTCGCCCCATGCCGCCGTAGGTATCCACGATGATTTTGCGCCCGGTCAGACCGGCATCCCCCTGGGGTCCGCCAATGACAAAGCGCCCGGTGGGGTTGACGTAGATTTTCAGGTCGGCGTCGCGCAGTTCGGCGGGGATGACGGGGTCGATGATGTGTTCAATCACCGCTGCCCGAATCTCTTCCTGCGAAACTTCCGGGGCGTGCTGGGTGGAGATGAGGACGGTATCTACGCGCTTGGGTTTGCCGTAGGCGTACTCCACCGTTACCTGGCTTTTGGCATCCGGGCGCAGCCAGGGCAGGGTTCCGTCTTTGCGGACTTCGCTTTGGCGGCGGGTGAGTTTGTGTGCCAGGTACACGGGCAGGGGCATGAGGGTCTCGGTTTCATTGCAGGCAAAGCCGAACATCATACCCTGGTCGCCTGCGCCAACGGCTTCAATTTCGGCTTCGGTCATTTCTCCGGCTTTTGCTTCCAGGGCTTTGTCCACGCCCATGGCAATATCGCCGGATTGTTTGGCAATGGCAACCAGCACGCCGCAGGAGTTACCGTCAAAGCCTTTGGCGCTGTCATCGTAGCCGATGTCTAAAATCACTTTGCGAACCAGTTCATCGTAGTTAAAAACGGCATTGGTGGTAATTTCGCCCAGCAGCGCCACAAAGCCGGTTTTGGTGGCGGTTTCGCAGGCAACCCGCGAGCGGGGGTCTTGCTCCAGGCAAGCGTCCAGCACGGCATCAGAAATCTGGTCGCAGAGTTTGTCGGGGTGTCCTTCGGTCACACTTTCGGAGGTGAACAGAAGTTTGGGGGAATTCATAAAGGTATTGCTCATGGATTGTTTTTCTCCTTTTTAATAAAAAAAGCCCCTTTCATACAGACGTGAAAGGGCAGTTTACGCAAGCGCGGAAGCCCTCTCATCTACCAGAACTTTTTTCTGCCGGAATTGGCACCGTTTGGTTAGTGAGATTCACTAACCCCGGTTGTCGAGGCATCGCAGGGCCGTTCCCTCCGCCTCTCTGGATAAGAGTGCCGTTTTAGGGGCTATTGGGTATGTGGGGGCGATAATACCACAGCCAAATGGGCGAGTCAACGCGGGGGAGGCTGGTTCTTATCTCCCATTCAGGTGCGGGGGCGCGCCTAGCGCCGCTGAGAAACTTCGTCGAGGTTGTGCTGTCGGGTGGCGATGGGCGTTCCCAACCCGCTTACGCCGGGGCGTTCAATTCGCACTTGTAAGGCGCTGGTCACTTGCAGGGGGGCAACCCCGGCTTCTGCCTGGATGGTGTATTCGCCGGGGGGCAGGGGGCGCGCCTGGTCGTCCATACCGTTCCACAAAAAGAGATGCTTGCGCCCCATTTTTCGGCGGTTGTGGAGGAGGGTGGCTCGCGGATAACCCTGCTGGTCTAACACTTCCAAAGAGACGCGGGCTGTTTTGCTTAAATCCAAGCCAATTTCCAACTGATTCGCGCCTCCGCCGGGCAAACCGCCGGGGACGAAAACGCTCTGGTTGACGGAAAGCGCCAGCGAAACCCGGTTCTGCCGCCAGTACACAATCCCTAAAACCAGCCCCAGCAGCACAACGGTTGGAACAATGAGCCAGGGTGCCTGGTTGAAGTTTTCTCCCACCGCTTGCAAATCCAGCGCCTGGGCGTTTTGGGGGTCGTAGGTGATGCGCCGCATGGCGCGGGTGACATTGCCCGCCTGGTCGGTTGCCTGAATTTCAATCACGTTCTCGCCGCGCAAAAGAGGCAGGGAGGTCTGAAAATCGCCCAACATGCCCACCGATACGGCCTGGTTGTTGATTTGGACGGCACTGCCCGGTTCGACTTTGCCGGTTAGTTGCAAACTCGGCTCGGCGACAACCGCGCCATCTTCCACGTTGAGTTCAATGACGTTTGCGCCGGTTTTCAGGTACACGGTGCGGTCAAAACTGGTGATGTTGCCCAATTCATCTTCCGCCTGAAAGTGCAACAGGTTGGCTCCGTCCGTCAGCACCATCTGATGCCGGAAGTAGCCATCCGTGCCTACGTTGACGCGCTGCTCGTTGATGAGCAAATCCACCCCCGGTTGGGTTTCGCCTTGTATCTCCAGAACGGTCTCATTCGTCCAGACGTTTTCCAGCGGGGTGGCGAGGGTCACTTTGGGACCCTCGGTTGCCAGGGTGATGGTGCGGCGGATTTCGTTCACGTTTCCGGCGGGGTCTACTGCCCGCAGGTTGAGCAGGTTTTCGCCCTCCTGAAGGCGCAGGGAGAGAAAAAAGCGCCCGTTAGAGTCGACCGGCATGGGCTGGGCAACCTGACTCAGCCAGATGACGGCTCCGGGTTCGGTAACGCCTTCCAGGTTCATTTCCGCCAGGTTTACGCGGGCTTGCTCGTTCAGGTTCACCAGGCGCACTTCGGGCGGGGCGGTATCCACCTGGGCGGAGAGGGTTTGAACCTGGTTTTGAATGGCGGCTTGGGCGGTGATTTCGATTCGGTAGGTTCCGTCTGGTACAACGCTGCCGACATCGGTGCGCCCATCCCAGGTGAGGAAGTGCCCGCCCTTGCTTTGGGATTCTTCCTGAAGCAGGGTTCGCACCTGAGCAGTGTTGGAATAGACGCGGATGGTTACTTTGGCGTTGTTTTGCAGGGCGTAGTTAAAATCCAGAATGTCGAAAGTGCCATCGGCATTGGGGGAAAAGAGCAGGCGCGAGGCGGAGACTTGTAGCCCTGGGGTTTGCATAATGTCTCCGAAAAAGGTTGCCAGCAAGAGCAAAACTGCCAGCCCAATGCTGACAGCGGTGATGGCAAGCCCTGGGGTATTTTGCAATCCCCGGCGGTTTTGGGGGCGTAAACGGGATGGAGAGGACTGTCGCGTCTGCATGAAGGGGTTAGTCCAGTTCTATCATAATCAAGCCGTCCTTTTCGGGCTTGTCGCCTTTGGAGGGGGTTGGCAAGTCGAACTCTGATTCTACATCCATCTCTGGATTTTGGAACGGGGGAATTAGAACTTCGGCTTGTTCCGCCGGGATGGAGGGAGTCTGCTGAGGTTTGCGCCAAAAGGCGAGAGAGTCGAAGTTTGGCTGCCAGTGGAAAACCCAGGGATGCTCCAAAAAGTCTGAGGCGGCTTCTGCGAGCATGGCGGCGAGCGCCGAGACGAGGGCGGTGAGCAAAAGGTTCTGCCAGACCGGGGCAGGCAAGCCGGGCTGAAGCCAAAAGGCGGCGATGCTGTGAAGGAGAGCCAGCCCCAACGCGCCTAACGCCGCAAAAGCAATGGTCGTGCGCGGACGGCGGTACTGCGCCCAATCTTTGGCGGTTAGTTCTCCCACCATCCAACCCGCAAAAGCCCAGCCGCCTATTTGCAGGAGGTGATACAGCACGGCGGTGGAATCTGGCATGAGGGGCAGAAAGAGCAAGTTGATGGTTTCCAAAGAGTTGAGGTTGGAAAACCGTTCTGTTAGGGAGGGCAGGGTGGGCAAAATGCCGAAGAGGCTCATCCAGTCTGGAGAAATTTCGGCAAAACCGGCAATGAATTTTCCCCAAAGGGCGCTGCCTGCGCCTGCCAAAAATCCGCCCCATGCGCCCCACCAA
>DYNS01000386.1 GCA_020720965.1 Anaerolinea sp.
TATTCGGGACCCCAAACCCAGTAGGGGGCGGTGAGGCAGCGTTCCACTTTGCAAGAGCCGTACCAGTCATAGGTTACGCCCCATTTGCCTTTTTCCTGCGCCACGTCTGCTACGGCGGGGGTGTCTGCCCCGGTGAAGACGACATAAGCGCCAGCGTCAAAGAGGGAGGCGGCGGCTTCTTTTTCCAGAATGGGGTCGTGCCAGGTGTTAATCCAGCGCACGTCCATGGTGCATTCCGGGCAGGTTTGCTTCATGCCCAAGGCAATGGCGTTGCCGAGACGCAGTTCTTCGGGGATGGGGAAGGTTGCCATGTAGCCCAGTTTGGTTTCGCCGTCTTGTTTGGCGCGGGCGCCGGCAATCATACCTGCCAGGTACTTCATGTTTTCCATGGCGCCCATCAGGTTGCCGAAGTTTTTGCTGTTGGATTTGATGCCGGTGAGGTGGATGAAGTACACATCCGGGTATTCGTTGGCAACGGTTTCCATCGGGTCCATGTAGCCAAAGGAGGTGCCGAGGATGAGGTTGAAGCCTTTACGCGCCAAACTGCGGAAAATCTGTTCCGAATCGGCGCCTTCGGGGACGTTTTCGACATAGGCGACATGGGTGTTCGGGACGTTTTCTTTGACGTAGAGCAGGCCTTCGTAGTGGGCTTGCGACCAGCCGCCATCGTCATGGGGTCCGATGAGAACCATGGCGATATTGAATTTGCCGTTTTCGGTGTTGGGGATTTCAAAGCCGCCTACTTTTTCGGGTCCACAGGCGGTGAGTACCAGAGAGGCAAGCACAAACAGGGCGAGAACATGGAAGAGCGTTTTCTTAAGCATTCTTTTCTCCTTTTGATGTGGTGGAAGACGAGAGGGGACGAGGTTGTGAGAAGGTTGGGTCTGTCATTCTCCTTTCGCTGCACAAGGACTGGAATTGCCAAAACCTATTCATTGTATAGTCCGGTTTGAGAAACCGTATTGCCCATTTGGGTCATTTCGCAGGATTATAGTAGCACAAAAACAATTTTGGGGTAACAAAAACGCGCAACTTGTTGTTTGCGCGTTTTTGTTACCCGTTTTGCAGTGCGGCGATGAGTTCTGCCAGCGAGGTGAATTCCTGTACAAGGGGCGGGGCGCTGAGCCTCCAATGCGAGGCATTTAGCACCTCCACATGCAGGGGGTGGCGGATTCCGCCGTTTTGGACGCGGTAGCCCAGGCGCTCCAGGGCGCGCCAGGTCCAGGCGGCGGTGATGCCCTCGTGCTGCGAATCCAGGCTGATTTGCCCGCGCAGGGGTTGATACACGCGGAAGGCGCCGCTGGCGTGGTCGAAGTCGATGCCTTCTCCGGCAAAGGTGTGGGCGAGGGTTCCGTTGAGGGCGAGTTCTTCCGGCAATCCCAGGCTCATTTGCCCGGTGGAAGAAAGCAGCCAGAGCCAATCTGCCACTCGCAGGGCAAGGTCCAGGTCGTGAGTGGAGAGCAGGATGGCGATTCCGGTTTGGCGGGCGAGGGTTCGCAGGAGTAGTAGAAGTTCCACCCGGCGGGGCAGGTCCAGGAAGGCGGTGGGTTCATCCAACAGGAGGACGGAGGCGGGTTGGGCGGGGTCGCCGGGGTTGGGGAGGATTTGCGCCAGAGCGCGGGCAATCATCACCTTTTGGCGCTCGCCGTCACTCAGCTGCGCCAACAGGCGGGAGCGGAAGGGCAGGGTGTTGGTCAGTTGCAGGGCGCGGGTGAGGGCGGCTTCATCGGCGGCGGAGAGGTTGCCAAGCCAGTTGGTGTAAGGGTGTCGCCCCAGCGCAACCAGGTCCGAGACGCGCATCGCGCCCGCTTCCACCCGGTCTGTCAGGACAACGGCGAGGCGCTGCGCCAGGCGGGCGGGGGAGATGTTGTGCAGGTTTTCGCCTGCCAGGCGCACTTCGCCGCCGAGGGGCGCTTGCATTCCTGCCAGGGTTCGCAGCAGGGTGGATTTCCCCGCGCCGTTGGGTCCAATGAGACAAGCCAACTGCCCCGAAGCCAGGGTAAGGTTTAACCCGGAGACGAGAACCCGGTTGCGGTATCCGATGGAGAGGGATGAGGTTGTGAGCATTGCCCATTATCACTTTTTGTTCAGCGCCCAAAGAATGACCGGCACGCCGAACAGGGATAAGACGACATTGAGGGGTAAAACATGCTGAGAACCGGGCATTTGGGCAATCACATCCGCCAGCAGGGCAAAGGCTGCGCCCATGAGCAGGGAGGCGGGCAGCAAAATGCGATGGTCGGCGGTGCGGAAGAGGGCGCGGGCAAGGTGAGGCACGGCAACCCCCACAAACCAGATGGGTCCACAAAAGGCGGTGGAAACCCCCGCCAACAACGAGGCGCTGACGATGACCCAAAAACGCGCTCTTCGCACGTTCAAACCCAAAGAGCGGGCGTAATCATCTCCCAAGAGCAGGGCGTTAAGCGGTTTTTGCAGGGCAAAAGCCAGGCTTAAGCCCAGGGCGGCAACCGGAAAAAATACCCGCATTTGGCTCCAGGTTACGCCGCCAAAACTGCCCGCCGACCACAGGCTAAAGGCTTGCACCCGCTCTGGCTGGCTAAAGTAAATGAGCAAACTGACAACGGCATTGGTCAGATAGCCAAACATCAGCCCCATCACCAGCAGGGTGACGGAATTTTGCACCCGGCGCGAGATGAGCAGCACTGCCCCCAAAACGCTGCCCGCGCCCAGGCTGGCGGCGGCGGCGAGGGAGAAATCTCCCAGGGCATTTAACCCGCTGACAAAGGAAAGCGCCGCCCCCGCGCCTGTCC
>DYNS01000387.1 GCA_020720965.1 Anaerolinea sp.
GGCGGTGGGTTCAGCGGGAGCGGCGGTGGGTTCAGCGGGAGCGGCGGTGGGTTCCATAGCCGGGGCTTCGGTGGCGGGGGCGGCAGGGGCGCCGCAGGCAGCCAGGAGCATGGAAACGAGTACGAGCATGCTCATGAGCGACCACATAATGCGATTGGTTTTCATTACTTTTCTCCTCTTACAGGTTTGAATAGGGTTGAATACAGCGTGGCTTGCTTAAGGTTATCTTTTAGAGAAAACACCTCCTTTCCAGGCACGATTCAGGTTCAAAAAATAAGGGAAGATGGCTTTTATACGGGTTGGCAAGATTGGCGAATAACCAGGGGGGCGGGCAAAATAAGGTTGCGGTTGGGTGGTTTTTCGGCATTTAGAACTTGTAAGAGCATCTGACAGGCTTGTTTGCCCAGGTCGCGGGCGGGCAAGTGGACGGTGGTCATGGGCGGGTCGGCGTACTGTGCCCAGGGGATGTCATCAAAACCGAGCAGGGACATATCCTGGGGGATTTGCAAGCCGCGCTCGCGGATGGCTCTTTTCGCGCCCATCAGCACCGTGTCGCTGGCGACAAAAGCCGCCGAGAAAGGTTCTGCGCCTTGCAAAAGGGAAACCATTGCCTCGTAACCGCTTTGGGGGTCAAACCCGCCCTGGCGCAAAAGCGCCGGGTTGGGGATTATTCCGGCGGCTTGCAGGGCTTGTTGGTAGCCCAGCAAACGCTCGGCGGCGGCGCTGTAAGAAAGCGGTGCGTTGGTGATGCAGGCGATGCGGCGATGCCCAAGCGAGAGAAGATATTCGGTTGCCTGCCTTGCCGCCAGGACGTTATCTACATCCACCGAGCAAAAGGGTGAGTTGGGCAAATGCCCCATCAGGATGGTGGGAAAACCTTCCCGCTCCAGGTTTTGCAGGGCGGCATCATCCGAGCGCGGTCCCGAAAAGACGATTCCGTCAATGCGTTTGGCGCGTACCAGGTCGAGATAAGCGCGTTCCTGGTGTTCCGGCTCCACAACGTCAATCAGCAAACGCAGGCGATGAGCGCGAACCACCTCCAACATGCCTTCCAGGGCTTGCAGCACAAAACCGTCTGCTTCCAGTTGGTGAGGCTGCCGGGTGAGTAAGAGACCGATGACCTGGGTTCGGCGGCTGACCAGCGCCTGAGCGGTTGCGTTGGGGACATATTCCAGCGCCTCGGCGGCGAGAAAGACCCTTTGGCGGGTTTCCGCGCTTATCTGAGCATTTTCCACGCTGTTGAGGACGAGCGAAACGGTCGTGCGTGAAACGCCCGCTAATTTGGCAACATCCTTACTGGTGGATTGACGCTTGGTTATGTTCATCTAAATCTCAGTAACACGAGTTAGTAACACGATTTAGTATAACAAAACCCAAAAGAAGAGTCAAATCTTTTTTGTGGGGGAAGGTAAGGTTCGGAGAAATAAGTTTCTTGAAAGCACTTTCAAATAAAATTGTAGCATTCCCACAAAGGCGAGTCAAGAGGCAGTTTTCAGGAAAAAGCCCGCAAGTTTAAGCCGCCCTCAGGCGCAGCACCCGGCTTTGCAAGTTCTTCAACTCCAGCGAGAATCCGGCATACATCCAGGAGGCACCAGAGCGGGGTTCGGGGAAACCTTCCAGGGTGTAGAGGCGGTTTGCGTCCAATCCGCGCAGGTAAACCTGGGGCGGGTTAAACCGCTCTGGGGTGTGGGTGCGGAAGAGGAAAACGACTCCCTCGCTTTTGTCGGCGCTGAGGTATTGCACCGCAGAATAGGGATTCTGCTGTGGCGAGAGCAGACGGTACTGATGCCCCCACTGGATGACCGGGCGAATTTCTTTGTACAAGCGGAGGCAGTTTGCCGCCAAATCCCGCTCGGATTGGTTCCAGCGCAGGAGGTTGGCGCCCAGCCCCAGGCTGCCACACATGCTGACGTGGAAGCGAAACTCCAACGGCACAATGCCTTCGTCCCAGTCTGTCACCCAGGCTTCCATGGTGATGGCAGGGAGATATTGAGAGTAGCCTTCCTGAATGTTGAGGCGGGAGGTGGCTTCGGTGTTATCGCTGACCCAAACCTGGTCTGCCAGGCGCAAAATGCCCAGGTCGGCGCGCCCGCCGCCGCTGGCGCAGCTTTGCCAGGTGACTTTGGGGTGGCGTTTTTGCAGCTCGCCCCAAACGCGGTATAAGCCATGCACATAACGCACCCACAACTCACGCGGGTCGCCGGGGGCGTTTTGCCAACCGGGTTCGCTGGCAGGGCGGTTCATATCCCACTTGATGAAGGTGATGTTGTTTTCGCTCAGGAGGGCATCCAGAGTGCGGATGAGATGGTCTTGCACCTGGGGAAGAGCAAGGTTGAGGATGAGTTGGTTGCGGCTTTCGGTGCGGGGGCGGGTGGGGAAGTGAATGACCCAATCGGGATGGGCGCGGTAGAGGTCACTATCCGGGTTGACCATCTCCGGCTCCACCCACAAGCCAAAATCCATGCCCAGGTCGTTGACCCGTTGAATCAGCCTGCCCAAGCCGTGGGGGAACTTAACCCGGTCGGGGAACCAATCTCCCAGCCCGGCGTTATCCCAATTGCGTTGATGAAACCAGCCGTCATCCATGACGAAGAGTTCCACCCCCAACCCGGCAGCAATCTCTGCCAGGGCGGTTTGGGAGGCTTCGTCCACGTTGAAGAGGGTGGCTTCCCAGGAGTTATATAAAATTTTATGAAGCGCCTGCCCATGCGGTAACAGCTGCTCCCGAACATAAGCGTGCATGTGGCGGCTGGCAGCCCCAAACCCAGAA
>DYNS01000388.1 GCA_020720965.1 Anaerolinea sp.
GGGGGGGGGGCAGGGCGGCGGAGAAGATGTAGGCGCGGGAGCCGTGCCGGAGGAAGTCTATGAGTTCTTTTTTGCCTGCCACATAGCCGCCTACGGAGGGGATGGTTTTGCTGAGGGTTCCCATTTTGATGTCTACGCTGCCCCACATGTCGAAGTGTTCTTCTATGCCGCGCCCGGTTTTGCCCAGCACGCCCACCGAGTGGGCTTCGTCCATCATCAGGTAGGCTCCGTATTTGCGGCAGAGGGCGACCATGCCGGGCAGGTCTATTACGTCTCCGTCCATGCTAAAGACGGCGTCTGAGATGACCAGTTTGGTTACGCCCGCCGGAATTTGTTGCAGGCGTTTTTCCAGGTCGTCCATGTCGTTGTGTTTAAAGCGCCGAAATTCCGCGCCGGACATGAGGCAGCCATCTACGATGGAGGCGTGATTGAGCTTGTCCGAGAGGACGTAGTCGCCGCGCCCCATGAGGGTGGAGATGACGGTGAGGTTGGTGGCGTAGCCGGAGGTGTAGGTGATGGCATCTTCGGCGTGTTTGAAGTCTGCGATGGTTTGTTCCAGTTCGCGGTGCAGGGTGAGGGAGCCTGCCAGGGTGCGGACTCCGTGTGTGCCGGTTCCGAACTTGTCTACGGCGCGTTTGGCGGCTTCGTTGATGCGCGGGTGTCCTACCAGCCCCAGGTAACTGTAGGAGGCGTACATGCCCATTTCGCGCCCATTGACGATGACTTTGGAGCCGCCGAGAATTTCTTGCACGGGTTGGTTGTAAAAGTACAGGTCGTTTTCTTTCATGACCTTAACCCGCTGTTCCAGCATTGCCATGCGGCGGGAGAGAGAATCGTCTTGTGTGAAGTCCATAAGATGCTCCTTGGGGGCGTGGTGGGAGAAAGCCTGCGTTGGTCAGGCTTCCAGGTGATAGGTGTGGTAGGCGTTTTTGCAGGGGTTTCCCCAGGCAATGTGCATTTGACGGGCGGTTAGGTCGAAGACGAGGGCGTTGATGGTTTTTTCGCGGTCCAGGGGGTCGTTTTCGTCTACGGCGTGGTTGCAAATGGAGTCGGAAAAGTTGGTGTGGTCTTTTTGAATGGCTTGCAGGCTTTTAATGCTGTGTTTGGGGCGTTGGCGCAGCAGGCGCAGGGCGCGGAAGTAACGTACCCGCGAGGAGATGAGTTCTTCCGGTTCGTCTTCCATCTCCTGCATTTTGGGTGTGAGGTAGTGATTGGTGTGGACGATGTAGCCATCCAACCCGTAGAGGATTTCAAAGCGCCGGGCAGAGGCTTCCACCGAGTAGATTTCCCCGCTTTCGTGCGCCAGAAGGTGATTGTACCCGGCGGCGCGGTGAGGCACAATGGCGCGGCGGATGGCATCTGCGGGGGTTTTGGCTGCCAGCACCGCCCTCGCCACCAAAATACGTGGAATGCCAATCCGCGAGTCGTTGGGGTAGACCGAGTTAATCAGTTGGGCAATGCCGTAGGCGTTGATGCCGATATTGGGCAGGAGAGCGCCGTAGGTCATTGCCAGAAAAGGAGGCTCGTCTTGCGGGGTGGCGTACACGGCGTAAACATCATCTTCGTCTTCTGGAACCCAGTCTTCGTTGTGTGCCGCCAAAACGTGACCATCGGCGGTGTAACTGTCGTTGAGCGCCATGCTGGTACAGCGGGTGAGGTGTAATGCGTCTGTGGTAACGGCTTCCATGGCATTGACGACTACCACGTCTTCAAAATCCACATCCGCGCCCTGGGCAATGCCGGTCATCTCATCCACATATTGGGGGTAGCGTTCCTGGGCAAAGGGCAAATACTTCCGTGCCTGAATGCGCGCCCCTTCCCAGGTTAGTTCCAGGTCGTTGTAGGCATCCGAGAGAAGTTTGTGCGCGTTCTCGATGCTGTGCTGCACCTGTGAGCGCATTGCCTCGCCAATTTGCTGCCCCATCTGAAGATGGGAACCGGAAATCCGCAACAGCGGGGCGGGCTGTGTATGAACAGGGGGGGAGGCAGGGGTTTGATTCATGCGAGGGGTTCCTTTGCAAGCCAAGCGATTTTACCACCCCCAAACAAAACCCCCGCTCTTGGAAAGGGCGGGGGCGGGGCATTTAACCGTTTTTTGTCTTATCCTTCTCCCGGAGGGGAGGTGACCTGCGCGGTCAGGGAGCGGGTTCCGAAGCGAGTCATCATCACCGCGCCCAAAGTCAGCAGAGATAGCCCGGCAGGCAGTATCCAACCGATGATGGGGATAAGCCCCACGCTGTTGGCGAGCAGGTTTAGCACAAAAGTCCCCAACCCGGCGGCAAGCGGCAGGGGGGCTTCCCGCCCAAAGGCGGAGCCAACCCGCAAGCCAATTTCCGTCCCCAAGCCCACCCAACCCAGGGCAGACGCCGCCGAAAACAGCACGCCCAGCGCCAAAAAGAGCGGAATGGTGAGAAGCAGGGTGATGATGAGAATGCTAAACAGCCCCAGGGCAACCATGGCAACCACAAATGCCAAAATGCTTAGCAAGCCCACGCCGCCAGCCGTCACCGGTTGGGCGGCAAGGGTTTCTCCCACCCGGCGGGTTTGCACTGGCAGGAAGAGGACGAGCAGCGAGGCAAACACGCCAAAGACGGCAGAGCCTAACAACACACGGGCAAATTTCCACACCGGGTTTAGCAGAGTTTCTAATGCGGAGGGGGAGTCTTCCGGCTCGACGGGGGTCGCCGGTTGCACCGGGGCGGGGATTTGCGGGCGGGTAGGCTCGGCGATGAAACCGCCATCCACGCCAAGTCCACCGTCCCAGATGT
>DYNS01000071.1 GCA_020720965.1 Anaerolinea sp.
GGGTTGAATCCGCCGGGAACCTGAGCAGCCACACAGCTGCGCCAGCCCCGGCCATCAGCGGCAACACAAAGAGTTAAGCTTCGGGCCAATGGCAACTATTCTGGTCGTGGACGATGAGCTGGGCATTCGGGCCCTGCTCTCCGAGATCCTCACCGACGAAGGTCACACCGTCGAACTGGCCGAAAACGCGGCGCAAGCCCGGCAGGTGCGCGAGTCCCTGCGCCCCGACCTGGTGCAGCAAGCAGTCGTCCTCGCCCAAAGCGCGGATGTCGCCCTGCTATACATAGCCCTGCCCACCTTCAAAGAATCGGAAGGCTACGACCGCCAAGACCTGGACCTGACCGAACAACAAGTCGCCCTCATCCAAGCCGTTGCCAAAGTACAGCCCAACACCGTAGTCATCCTCAACAACGGCGCGCCGGTCGCCATGAGCGCATGGATAGACAACGTGCCAGCCGTGCTGGAAGGCTGGATGATGGGGCAGGCAGGCGGCGCGGCTCTCGCCGACATCCTCTTTGGGCGTGCCAACCCCTGCGGCAAACTGGCAGAAACCTTCCCCCTCAAACTCGCCGACACCCCCTCCCACACCAATTGGCCCGGCGGCGCGGGCAGAGTCCAATACGGCGAGGGGATTTTCATTGGCTACCGTTATTACGATGCCAAACAAATGCCCGTCCTCTTCCCCTTTGGGCATGGCTTAAGTTACACTACCTTTGCCTACAGCAACACCCAAGTCTCGGCGACCCTGTTCAAGGACGTGGAAGGCGTTACCGTCAGCGTAGACGTGACCAACACCGGCGCTATGGCAGGCAAGGAAACCGTCCAACTTTACGTCCACGACCAAAAATCCGGCTTAATCCGCCCGGAGAAGGAACTGAAAGGCTTTGCCAAAGTGGAACTGCAACCCGGCGAAACCAAAACCGTCACCATCGCGCTGGATTTCCGCTCCTTTGCCTACTACCACCCGGAATACAAGCAATGGATAACCGAAGACGGAGAATTTGACCTGCTCCTGGGTGCCTCCGCCGCCGACATCCGCAGCCGCCTCACCGTCCAACTGCAATCCACCCTCAACCTGCCCTGCGTCCTGGATATGGAATCCACCATGCGGGAATGGATGGCAGACCCACGCGGCAAGCAAGTGTTGGGCAGTCTCTACGAGCAAATCGAAAGCCAAACCCGGCGCATGTTCGCCGGAGAAGACCGCTACGGCAACGAAGCATCCCCCACACCCGTCCCGGAAACGGAAGTGATGGGCATGGACATCATGGACATGATGGTAGATATGCCAGTCGTCAGCGTGCTTATGTTCCAGCAGGATGCCCTCACCATGCCCGCCGAAGAAATGGTGGCGGGCTTGCTCAGGCAAGCCCACAGCCTCCAGTAAGCCAATGGGGGAGGGAGGCAAAAGCCTTCCTCCCCCTAAAATTTTCTCAAGGACTCCCCCTTGCTCAATCATCCCCTCCTTCAAAGCCTGCGAGAGTTAAAAGGCAACCCACGCATCACCGTCCTCACCGAGGTCATGTTCGGCATCCCTTACAACCTCTTCATGCCCTTCTTCTCGGTCTACATGCTCTCCCTGGGGGTCACAGACCAGCAAATCGGCAGCATAGCCAGCATGGGCTTAATTGCCCAAATTTTCACCGCCCTTCTTAGCGGCGCCATTGTGGATAAATTCGGTCGCCGCCTCACCCTCTTCCTCATGGACTTGCTCAGTTGGAGTGTCCCCTGCCTTATCTGGTTTGCCGCCCAGGACGTGCGCTACTTCATCGCCGCCGCCCTCTTCAACAGCCTGTGGAGAGTCTCGCACACAGCCTGGACCTGCCTCATGGTGGAGGATGCCGAACCGCGTCACCTCGTCCACATCTGGACCTGGATTATGATTTTCGCCTTCTCCTCTGCCCTCTTCACCCCCCTGGGCGGCTGGCTGGTGGAGCGTTACGGGCTAACCCCTGCTGTACGCGGCTTATTCTTCTTTGGCTTTCTCATGCTCACCGCCAAAGGCATTGTGCTATACCTCTTCTCCCGCGAAACCGGGCGCGGCGTTCAACGGATGCAAGAGACAAAAAACCGCTCCCTCCTCAGCCTTCTGGGCGAATATCGCCACGTTTTCGGGCAAATTCTCCGCACCCGCTCCCTCCTCGCCGCCCTCGCCTTCATGGTCATTATGAACATTTACGCCACCATCAGCAACAATTTTTGGGGCGTCCTCTTCACCGGCAAACTCGGCTTTTCCGATTCGCAAATCTCCCTCTACACCGCCCTGCGCTCTGTGGTTATGACCATCTCCTTCTTCATCCTCGGACCCCGCCTCACCAACCTGCACCGCTTCCGCCTGCCCCTTTGGGTGGGCTTTGCCGCCTTTCTGCTAAGCCAGGTCCTGCTCGTACTCATGCCGCCCCAAGCCATCCTCTGGGTCGCTCTCAGCGTCATGCTGGAGGGAGTGGCAGCCGCCCTCGTCAACCCCATGACCGAATCGCTTATGGCAGTTTCTTTGGAGACGGATGAACGCGCCAGAGTCAGTGCCATGATATACGTCATGCTCATCCTCATCATCTCCCCGTTTGGGTGGGTTGCCGGGCAACTCTCGGCATTAGACCGCTCCCTGCCCTTCCTGCTGAATGTTGCTCTCTTCGCCGTTGGGCTTTTTCTCGTCTGGTTCATCGGCAGACCGGGCTTCATCACCATCCCCGCACACCCCGCCGCCAAGGCGGAATGAACCGCCCAAGGCACAAAAAAAGACCCCGTGCGGGGTCTTTTTTTGTGGGCGGGATAGGACTCGAACCTACGGCCTTTGCGATGTCAACGCAATGCTCTAACCAACTGAGCTACCCGCCCAAAAGCGAGAACCCAATTATACACGGCAGCCAACAAAATGGCAAGAAGTTTTTTTCCGGTGATTACTCACATTTTGGCGCAACCCAACTCGGCGGGGCGGAGGATGCTACAATACATCGCCAATATCGCAGAAAAATCATCCCAATCAGCCAGAAAATAGCCCCCCCATTCGGAATCTCAAAACGCATGACCCTTCCCTCCAAAGACCCCCTGCACGGCATCACCCTCGAAATGATACTCACCCGCCTGGTAGAGAAGCACGGCTGGCGGGAACTCTCGCGGCGCATCCCCATCCGCTGCTTCTACAACGAACCGAGCATCAAATCCAGCCTCAAATTTCTGCGGCGCACCCCCTGGGCACGCAAGCAAGTGGAAGAACTCTATTTGGAAACAACCCATGTCCATTAGCCTTCAGGCACGTTTCTGGCGCATCATCCTACGCACAGTCATCAAAGGTCAGCGCCTTTCACTCCCCCAAAAACGTGACCAGCAAACCCAAAACGCCAAATTTCTGAATCGCCCCGCCGCCGGGATAGCCATCGCCCCCGCCCTTGTGGAGGGCATCCCCGCCGCCTGGATACAGCCGGAAAACGCGCCCCCCAACAAGGTCATCCTGTACCTGCATGGCGGAGGCTATGTACTCGGCGGGCTGCAATCGCATCAGATGCTGTGCAGCGCCCTGGCGAAGCACAGCGGCTTTAACCTACTTTTGCCAGAATACCGGTTAGCCCCGGAACATCCCTTCCCCGCCGCCCTCCAGGACGCGAACCAAACCTATGCCTGGCTGCTACAGCAAGGCTACAAACCGGAGAATATCCTCCTCGCCGGAGACTCTGCCGGGGGCGGTCTGGCGGTCGCCACTGCTCTGCATCTGCGAGAGAGCGGAACTCCGCTCCCCGCCGCGCTCGTCTGCCTCTCCCCCTGGCTCGACCTGACCCTTTCAGGGCAATCCCATCAGACTCAGGAAAATGCCGAGGTCTTGCTACGCACCGAAGATCTGCAAACCTGGGCAAGCCTTTATGCCGTCCATCACAACCCCGCCCACCCGCTCCTTTCACCCCTCCATGCCGACTTGCGAGGCTTGCCGCCCTTGCTTATTCAGGTCGGCAGTGACGAAATCCTGCTCGACGATTCGCGCAGGTTTGCCCAAAAAGCAATGGAGCAGGGCGTTACAACCACCCTGCACATTTGGCAAGGCATGTGGCACGTCTGGCACACTTTGGGAGATTTTATGCCCGAAAGCCGCCAGGCTCTTGATGGAATTGCCCAATTTGCCCGGCAAGCCTGCGGGGAATAATAAAAATGCCCCGGATGAATTGTTAGAATTCATCCGGGGCAGAATTTTGCCCCATTTTCAATCCGTTCCGCGCACAAAAAGCCCATACTTCACAATAACGTACACCGCCCGCACCCCATCCTTCCAGTTAATCTTTTTGCCCTCCTGGTAGGTACGCCCGTAGTACGAAATCCCCACCTCGTACACGCGAACGCCAATTCGGGCAACTTTGGCGGTAAATTCCGGCTCAAAACCAAAGCGGTTCTCGCGCAGGCTCATTTTTTGTAAAATATCGCGCTTAAAGACCTTATAACAGACTTCCATATCGCTCAGGTTCAGGTTGGTAAACATATCCGAAAGCAGGGTAAGGAAGTGATTGCCCACCGAATGCCAAAAATACAGCACCCGGTGCGATTCGCCGCCAATGAAGCGGGAGCCATACACCACATCGGCGCGGTCTTCTTCAATCGGTTTCAGCAGTTTGGGGTATTCGTTGGGGTCATACTCCAGGTCGGCATCCTGAATGATGATGACATCCCCGCTGGCATGGGTAAAACCGGTACGCAAAGCCGCGCCCTTGCCCTGGTTAACCTCGTGCAGCACAACCCGCACCCCGTCTTTGCCGTCCAGGGTCTTCAGGTGTTCGCGGGTTCCATCCTTCGAGCAATCATCCACAATGATAATTTCGCGCTCGTGCGACAGCGGCACGGCTTGGACTGCCTCCAAAATTTTATCTATGGTTTTCATTTCGTTGTAGCAAGGGATAACTATCGAGACTTTCATTTTACATGGCTCCGTTTTTAATTTGGTCTATTATATTGCCCTTTACGCCCAAGCCAGAGTTAAGATATAGTTTCCCCATGCTTAAAAAATTGATTCTCGTCACCGGAGCAACCGGTTATGTCGGCGGAAGGCTCATCCCCCGCCTGTTGGAGCGCGGATACGCGGTGCGCGTTCTGGTGCGCGACCCTGCCCGGCTGGAGGGTCGCCCCTGGCTGGGGCAGGTGCAAGTTACCCAGGGAGATGCCACCCACCGGGAAAGCCTGCTGCCCGCCTTGCAGGGCGTTTGGGCGGCGTATTACCTCATTCATGGGCGGCAAGGCGGCAGGGATACGGCAAGAGAAACCGCAGCAGCCCGCAATTTTGCCAGCGCCGCCGAAGAAGCCGGGGTGGAGCGGATTTTATACCTGGGAGAACTGGTCGATACCAACGCCCGCCTCTCCCCTTATTTGCGCTCACGCCACGAAACCGGCTATCTGCTCCGGCAGGGGAAGGTTCCGGTAACGGAGTTTCGTGCCGGGATGATTGTCGGCTCCGGGTCGGCGCTGTTCGAGATGGTGCGCTACCTCTCCGAGCGGGAACCCCTCCTCATCTGCCCGCGTTGGTTCTTTTCGTTGGCGCAGCCCATCGCCATCCGCAACGTGCTGGAATATCTCGTGGCGGCGTTGGAGCAGCCCGAAAGCGTGGGCAAAATGGTGGAAATTGGCGGCGCAACCCGCCTGACCTACGCCGAAATGCTGCTGGGCTATGCCAGGGTGCGCGGACTGAAACGCTGGTTATTGCCCATTCCTTTTCACTTTCCCCGGCTTTCGGCGTACTGGGTTCACCTGGTAACTCCCGTTACCTATAACGCCATCCTGCCCCTCATTGAGGGCTTGCACGCGGACGCGGTGGTGAACGAGGGCATGGCAAAATGGCTCTTTCCCTACATTCAGCCGCTGGATTTTGAAACGGCGGTACGCTACGCCCTGAAGAAAATTGAAGCCGGGGACATCGAGTCGTCCTGGTCGGATGCGCTGGTGACAAGCGCCGGGGATGTGCAGCCTTATCAGTTTGATGTACAGGAGGGCATGTTCATCGAAAAGCGGCAGCGACTGGTCAATACCCCCGCCGAAGCCGTCTTTGCCTGCTTTACCGGCATTGGCGGCGCGCGCGGCTGGTTTTATATGGATTGGGCGTGGAGTATTCGCGGGTGGATGGATAAAATGGTCGGCGGGGTGGGTTTGCGCCGAGGCAGAAGACACCCGGATGAGATTTGGGTCGGAGAATCGCTGGATTTTTGGCGGGTGGAAGAACTTGTCGCCCCCCGCTGCGGCGATTCGCCTCAAAAGGGGCTCATGCGCCTGCGGGCAGAGATGAAAGTCCCCGGCAAAGCCTGGCTGGAGTTTCAGGCTGCCCCGCAAAGCGACTGCTCCACCCGCCTGACGACCACCGCCTACTTTGACGCGCACGGTTTATTCGGATTCCTTTACTGGTATGCCATGTGGCCCTTTCACAAGTTTATCTTTGATGGTCTCACCAATCAGATAGCGCGGCGTGCCAGCGAACTCCCTCCCCGGCAAGCATGAGCATCCCCCAGCCGCCTCCCCTCATCCTCGTCACCGGCGCAACCGGTTACATTGCCAACCGCCTCATTCCCCTGCTTCTGCAAAAGGGATACGCCGTCCGCTGCATGGCGAGGCAGCCCCTGCGCCTGCAAGCCCGCCCCTGGTTTTCGCAGGTACAGGTCATCCAAGCCGACTCTACCGAACCGGAGAGCCTGCCCGCCCTGATGCAGGGCGTTTCTGGGGCATACTACCTCATCCACAGCATGTCTGCCGGGCATGGCTACCACGAGGTGGATTTACAATCTGCCCGCAACTTTGCCCAAGCCGCCCGCCAAGCCGGGGTGGAACACATCATCTACCTGGGCGGGCTGGCAGACCCCCAAGACCCGCACCTGGCGCTGCACTTAAAATCGCGCATCCAAACCGGCGAGGCTCTCCGTGAGGCGGGCGTTCCGGTGACGGAATTCCGCGCCGGAGTGATTGTGGGACCCGGCTCGGTTTCCTTCGAGATGATTCGCTTCATCGCCGAGCAATTCCCGCTGATGGTAGGTCCCCGCTGGCTGCTGCGAAAATCGCAACCGATTGCCACCTCAGACATCCTCGCCTACCTGCTTGCCTCCCTGCAAACCCCCGCAAGCCGGGGAGAAATTATCGAACTGGGTTGCGACACCCCGCGCACCTACATAGACGTAATGACCGAATACGCCCGCGTGCGCGGACATAAACGCGCCGTCCTGCTCCTGCCCTTCATCCCGCCCACCCTCATGGCTCTCATGATTTCCCTGCTGACCCCGGTGCAATACAAGTATGCCCTGCCGCTGGTGGAAGGGCTGCAAAACGACAGCCTGGTGCAAAACCCCCTCACCCTGGGGCTGTTTCCCCAAATTCGACCTCTCCACTACCCGGAAGCCATTCTACGCGCCCTGGCAGATACGCACCCCAACAACGTGGAACGCATTTGGCTGGAGAGCAAACCGCCCCGTCGCCACACCCGGCACGAGGGCATGTTCATTCACTATCACGCCTCCCCCGCCCCGGCAGGGGCTGCCCTGCGCCAGCCCCGCCTTCTAAGGCACTGGCAGGTGGAAAGCCAAACCCCACACTGCCTCCTACTCCGCAGCGCCGACCTGCCGGTGGGCGTGTTTTGGCTGGAGCAAAAAATAGTCGCCTCCACCGATGGCGCAGTTGTGGAACAAACCCTCTTTCTGATGCACAAAGGGCTGGCGGGGGCATTGCTGGGTCACTTTTTGCTGGGGGTGTTGGCATGGCTGGCGAGGCTCTCATGAAGAAAATTATCGGCGGTTTACTGGTGACGGGGTTGCTGGCAGCGGCTTCGTTTTTGCCCATCCCCCTGCCCTCCAAGTACGACTTTTCGGTGCTGTACTACGCCAACAAAGCCCTGCTGCACGGAATCGCCCTCTACGACTACCCCGCCCAATTGGACTTGGTTCACCGCCTCGCCGGGGAGGGATTCACCTTTCACCCCTACCCTTACCCGCCCTGGTACGCTCTGCTCACCCTGCCATTGGCTCTGCTGCCCATTGCAGCGGCAGCGCGGATGTGGTTCTTCCTCAACCTCGCCATGCTCGCCCTGCTGACGGCGCTGCTAACCCCCAAGGCAAAACCCATCCGCCGCCTTTGGGCGTTTTTGGCGGCGGTGATGTTCCTGCCCGTGTTTGGGCTGCTGGTGGTGGGGCAATATTCTCTGCCGGTTGTGTTGGGTGTGGCGCTGTTTGTGAAAGCCGCCCCAAGGCAAAACTCGCTCCTCCTGGCGCTTTCTTTGGGGCTGATGACCTTCAAGCCGCACATTGGCTTGCCGCTGGCAATCTTCGGCTTTGGCTGGCTTTTGTATCGCCGCGCTTGGCTTGCCGTTGGCATGACCCTGGGGCTGGCTCTTGCCCTGGCTTTGGCGGGTTTGCTGGCAGACCCGGCATGGCTGCCGCATTACTGGCAGTCTCTCTCGCTATATCGCGCCATTCCAGGGGTGCAGACCTGCGGGTTGTGCTCCAGCCTGTCGGTGGGGCTGTTGGGGGCATTGGCAAATGTTTGGGAAATCGGCAAGGCGGCTTGGGTCAGCCTGGGTTTGGCGTTGGGGCTGGGGACGCTCTTTGTTTGGCGGTGGCGCGCCCGGCTGGCAAATCCGGCGCTTCTGATGATTTTATCCACCCTGCTGGTTTTACTGGCAGACCCTTACCTGCTGAATTATGATTTTGCCCTGCTGCTGCTGCCTTTGTTTTTGCTTGCGCCCCGCAAACCGGCTTGGGGCTGGGCGGCTTATCTCTTTCCCTGGCTTACCCTGGCAGCGGGCAGACAAGGCTCTCCCCTGCTCTCGGTTTCTGCCTTGCTGCTCTTGGCAGCGGCATGGCAGATAGTTGACGATTGACCCTGCCGGGCATACAATCCCGGCTTTTAGAAAGGACAAAGACATGCACATTGCCCGTATTTTAGCCAGACCCGGCACTCACTTTAGTTTTGAGTTCTTCCCGCCCCGCAACCAGGCAGGGGCGGATATGTTGTTTGAGACAATCAGCGCCCTGAAGCCGCTTCAGCCCTCGTTTGTGAGCGTGACCTACGGGGCGGGCGGCTCCACCAGAGATTTGACCTGCGACCTGGTTCTGCGCCTTCAGCGCGAATCGCACCTGGAGGTGGTGGCGCACCTGACGGCGGTAGGCGCAATTCGCGCCGAAATTCAACGCCTGCTGGAGAAATACGCCGAAGCCGGGATAGAGAACATTATGGTCTTGCGCGGCGACCCGCCCAAAAATAACCCATCCTTTACCCCGCCCGCCGATGGTTTCGGCTACGCCGCCGAACTGGTTGCCTACATCAAAAAGCATTTTCCGCACTTTGGGCTGGGCGTTGCCGGTTTCCCGGAGGGACACCCCGAAACGCCCAACCGACTGCGGGAGATGGATTACCTGAAAGCCAAAGTGGATAGCGGCGCAGATTACCTTTGCACTCAACTGTTTTTCGACAACCGCGACTTTTACGACTTCCGCGAGCGCTGCGAGCTGGCAGGGATTCATGTTCCCATTTTGGCGGGGATTATGCCGGTTGCCTCCCGCGCCGGGATGGAGCGCATGGCAGAACTGGCGCAGGGAGCGCGCATCCCCGCCCGGCTATTACGCGCCGTTGCCAGAGCGGAAGATGACCGGGCAGTGGAAAGAGTCGGTTTACACTGGGCAACCGAGCAGGTCTTCGACCTGTACGACAATCAGGTTGCCGGAATTCACTTTTACACCCTCAACCGCTCCCGCGCCACCCTCAAAATTTACGAAACCCTGGGCAAAAGCCTGGATGAAAACTGGAGCGTGGAGTAACTTCCAAACGTTTACCGGATATTAATCTGCTGTTGGAGGGCGCTTAACAGAGCGCCCTTAAAATCACCAAAATCCATTTTGGGCAGCAGAAAATATGAAGAATAACGTTTTGTTCATTTGCGGTTCGCTGAACCAGACAACCCAAATGCACCAGATTTCCCGTTATCTGGGGGAATACAACGCCTACTTCACCCCCTACTATGCAGACGGGTTGGAGCAAAGAGTCGCCGACCTGGGTTTGCTCAACTTCACCGTTTTGGGCGGGCGTCACATGCGTGACACCCGCTCTTATTTACAACAACACAACCTGTCCATAGACGAGCGAGGCGAAAGGCGGGAATACGACCTGGTCGTCACCTGCTCCGACTTAATCGTCCAAAACAACATCCGGCGCAAACGGGTTGTTCTGGTGCAGGAGGGTATCACCGAACCGGAAGGACGGCTATACCGGTTATACAAAACCTTCCCCTTTCTGCCGCGTTACATCGCCAATACCGCCACCAACGGGCTCTCCAACGCCTATGACCTCTTCTGTGTCGCCTCGGAGGGCTACCGTGAGCATTTCATTCGCAAAGGCGTGCGCCCAGAGAAAATCGCCGTCACCGGCATTCCCAACTTTGACAACCTGCAAGCCTTCACCGAGAATGACTTTCCCTTGCGTGGTTTCGCCCTGGCCGTCACCACCCCTTACCGAGAAACCTTTCGGGGCGAAGACCGCCCCGCCTTCATCCGAAAATGTGTAGAAATCGCCGCCGGGCGACCCCTGCTCTTCAAACTCCACCCCACCGAAAACGCCACCCGCGCCGCCCAAGAAATTGCCCCCCACGCCCCCGGCGCAACCGTGTTAACAGAAGGCAACGTTCACCAGATGATTGCCAA
>DYNS01000072.1 GCA_020720965.1 Anaerolinea sp.
TTGCGCCCTCCGCACCCGGCGCGGGGTACGGCTCATCTGCAAAGACGGACCGGTTTTCGACCTGCGCGAAATACAGCCTTAACCCGTCAGGCGCAGGCGGTAGCCCACGCCCGGCTCGGTCACAATCAGGTCGGGGCGTGAGGGGTCGCGTTCAATTTTTCGGCGCAGGTTGCTCATATTCACCCGCAGCAAATGGGCTTCTTCGTTGTAGCCGCTGCCCCATACCCGGGAAATAATTTGTTGATGGGTGAGCACCTTGCCCGCATATTGCACCAGAACCTTCAAAATTTCGTATTCGGTGGGGGTTAGACCAATCTCCTGCCCTTCCCGGCTTACCACCCTGCGAGATAAATCCACCTGCAAGCCTGCCGCGCAAAAGACCGGGTCTGGGCTGGCGCTTTGTTGGGTGTGTCGCAGAACGCCGCGCACCCTCGCCATGAGCTCGCCCATGCCAAAGGGTTTGGTCAGGTAGTCATCGGCTCCGGCATCCAATGCCAAAATTTTGTCACTTTCGCGGTCGCGCACCGAGAGAATGATGATGGGCGCTTCGCTCCATTCGCGCAGGCGGCGGGTCACTTCCACGCCGTCCATGTCTGGCAAGCCCAGGTCTAAAAACAGGATGTCTGGGCGTTGTTCGGCGGCGACTTGCAGCGCCATGCTGCCGTTTTCGGCTTCTAAAATGGTGTGACCTTGCGCTCCCAGGGATGCGCGTAGGAAACGCCGGATGGCGCGCTCGTCATCCACAACCAAAATTTTGAGGGGGAGTAAATCTGCGCTCATGGGTGTAGGGGGAGTTGAATTTGCATGGTAAACCCGCCTTCCGGGCGGTTGATGGCGTTTAGTTTTCCGCCGTGTGCTTCTACAATCCCCTTGCTAATGGAAAGACCAAGCCCCAGCCCGTTAATGGGGTGGGTTTGGGGCAGGCGGAAGAATTTGGTGAAAATTTTTTCTAAATATTCTGGCGGAATTCCTTTTCCCTGGTCAGTGACTTCTAAAAAGGCTTGCTCCTGTTTTTGAAAAGCGGAGAGTTGAATGGGGCTGGCTTCTGGGGCGTACTTGGCGGCGTTTTCCAACAGGTTGAGAAGTACTTGCGCCATCAGGGTCACATCCAGGTTGAGGAGGGGCAAGCCGGGGGGAATGTGAATTTGTACCGGGTTGGGGTAGCGCCGCTCTGAAAAACGCGCCAACGCAATCCCTGCCAGGTCTTGCAGGTCGCAAGGCTCCAGTGAGAGGCGCAGGCTGCCGGATTCGAGGCGGCTGATATCCAACAGGTTGCCGAGCAGCAGGTTAAGGCGCTGGGCTTCTTCGTAGGCGGTTTCCAGCATTTCCTGGCTGGCGGGGGCTTGCGTGTTGGGGGGCGTTTCCAGCAGGGCGCTTAGGGTCCCGGTGATGGAAACGAGCGGGGTTCTCAACTCGTGGGAAATGCTGTGCAACAGGGCTTCTTGCAGTTTTTCGGTGTTTTTTAGTACCTGGGCGCGGCTGGCTTGTTCTGCCAGGTGAGCGCGTTCCACTGCCAGGGCGGTGAGGTTGGCAAAGCCAAATAGCAGGTCGCGCCGGGCGGGGGCAGCCAGGGCTTGGTCGGAGGGGTCTATGCCCAGGGCACCGACTGCCCCGGCGCTGGCTCTCAGGGTGATGTAATACAACTGCCCCGGTTGAATGACAGCCAGATTTTCCAGGTCGTCTTGTTGGTTTTGAAAAACTTTGTTGGCTCGCGCCAGTTCCTGAGGGTTGAGGGTGTTTTGGGGGCTGGAGTCGGCTGCCAGTTGCAAGCCGCTCTTGCCTGGCAACAGGACAACCACCCGGCGTTGGAAGCTTTCTGCGATGTGGGCGGCGACCGAGCGTAGGATATCTTCCAACTGGTGAGCGCGGGTGAGCGCCCGACTGAGTGCGCTGAGGGCGGCGGTGTGTTTTTCCCGCTCGTGGATAATTTGGACCTGACTGCGTAATTGTGAAACCGTGCTGCTGAGTACCAGGCTGACTGCCAGCAAGCCCAAAAAGGTGAGGATGTATTGGGTATCCGCTACGCTGAAACTCAGGCGAGGCTCTACCAGGAAGAAGTCGAAGGTGAGGACGCTGAGGACGGATGCCAAAATGGAGGGACCCCTTCCTAAAAAAGAGGCGGCGATAACGACAACTGCCAGGTACAGCATGACCAGGTTGACGGCATCCACCACAAAGTGAATGGGAAAACTGATTGCCGATGCCAGGATGACGAGGAGGACGCTTTGGGCGTAGCGCCATGCCGGGCTTTGGCGTTCAAATTGGAAAAAGTAGGAGGCGGGAGGCGGTTTCACCCGTGGATTGTAAACCGGTTGGTGGGGGTGAGTCTAGGCAATTTCCCATTGCGCTTATTCCACCTGGTAAGGAACCTCGATGATGACGATGTCGTTTTGCTGCCGTGAAGATTCGGATTTCTATTTACATGGTTTGTGCGCTTCTGCCAGCCCGCAATGCTATGGGGGACAGAAGTTGCCCAATTCAAAAGAATATCACTCATCACCATTGCGACCTCTCCACCGAAAACCAGATTGGTTTCCATCTGTTCTTGAAACCTTTTACCAATTCTTAACCCGCAAGGGATTGAGTATTAATTCACAATCATTACAATAAAAATGGACTTATTTTCTATAATCGCTATCAGCAACCCCAAGGAAAAATATGACACACAAAAACATCATTGTTTGGCTCGTTACCAGCCTGTTCCTGTTGGTTTCCTGCGTCCCTCAGGCCGATTTCGATATTCGTGGGGAGTGGGAATATACGATGACCGCCTCCGATGGGAATACCTACGACGCTGGTTCGATAACTTTCCAAGGAGAACCCGTCAGTGGAATGTATCTCCAGGTTAATATTTACGAGGTGGAATACGAGGGCGAGTTTACCGTCAGCGGGACAGCCCTCAAACTGACTGGTTACGAGACCTGGGCAGGTGAGATTGCTAACACCAATACCATCGAGGGAACCTGGTCGCATGAAGATGGATTCAGCGGCGTTTTTACCGCCAGGCGGAAGTAAGGAAATGGAAAAAAACCGTCCAAGGGATTTACTCCCGAACCACTTAATGCCGACCTGGTTTGGGGGTGGGCTGCGTTGTTGCCAATTCAACTGGTAATGCTGGTATGGGATGACGAACGCTATTTCGTCAAGTTTGACCCCAAATTCACGCTTCGCAAATTGTTCTTCGCAAGGAGTAGCCTGTATGACTCGCACAATCAAAGTTGCTTCTGTCCAAATGGATGTCACCCCCGCGCCGGTGCAGGAACGCCTGACCCGCGCCGAGCGCCTGGCAAACGAGGCTGCCCAGGCAGGGGCGCAGTTCATTGCCTTCCCGGAAGTTTTCAATACCGGCTATGTTTATAGCCCCGAAAACTACGCACTTGCCGAGCCGCTTGATGGGCCAACCTTTACCTGGATGCGCCAGGCGGCTGCCCGGTTGGGTGTGTATCTGGCTGGTACCATCCTATTGCGCGATCAGACCGACATCTATAATGCGCTGCTGCTGGTCGCTCCCGATGGGCGCTTTTGGCGTTACAACAAAAACTATCCCTGGGGTTGGGAGCGTGCCTACTTCCGTGACGATTACCAAACGGTTGTGGCACACACCGAACTGGGTGATATTGGCTTGCTCATTTGTTGGGATTTGGGTCACGCCGATTTGTGGAACCAATATGCCGGTCGGGTTGACCTGATGCTGATTTGCAGTTCCCCGCCCAACATTACCCAACCGATTTACCATCTGCCCAATGGAGGGACCTTGGAAGCCAAAGACATGGGTCCGGTCTTCGTTTCCATGAAAGATACTGGCACTCAAGTTTTTGTGCAAATGCTGGCAGAGCAAACCGCCTGGCTGGGTGTGCCAACCGTCTATACCAGCCATTGCGGGCAGTTTCGTTCCACGGTGCCGAATGCCAGTCAGTCGCTGGCGCTAATGGTGCCGACTGCACCCAAACTGGCAAAATTCGTATCCATTGCCTCCCAAATGGAACTGACTTGTGACATGATTTCGGGCGGCAAAATCCTGTCCGCCGATGGGCAAGTGCGGTCCGAACAGTCGCTGGAAGCAGGCGAGAGCTACCTGTTGGGTGAAATAACGCTTGCGGAAACGCACCCGCAGCCCCAAGGTCCGCAGCCCAAAGAACGGGGTGGACTGGCAAGCCATCTGATATCCGATGTCGCCTTGCCCGCCATCACCATCCCTACTTATCGGGACGGTGTACGCAAGGCATGGGGAGCGCACATGGCTCCAATCGATAGCAGCACCCGGCGTTGGCTCCCAGCGCTTGGGATTGGAGCCGCCGCTATCCTGGGGCTGGGGTATCTGCTTGGGAAAAATTCTCGCAAACGTTAAGGCAATCCTCTGGCTCAATAGGAGCAAACATGACAAAATCCATGTCCATCATCCGTGCCGGACTGGAACTGGAATCCCGTTTACGTCCCGCATTTCAACTTTGCCAAAGAATTGCCCATTAACAATTTTTACCCTGGTTGGGCGTTTCACCTCCAATCCGGCGGCGTGCCTCCGCCATGCTCACCGCCCGGTACATCGCGCACGAGATTTTGAAACAGCATACTGCCTGAATTGTATTTTTGCGCCAAAAAATACAATTCAGGCAGGAAAGGTCATAGGCGATTTTGCCCGGTGCGGCTATGATTAGATTGATGAATTCTTGCGTTTGGGAAAGTCATCCTAAACCGCGCAACTCCCGGTCCCAGCGTATGATTATTTATCGCTTTGTTTGGTAAGGAGAAACCCATGTCAGATTCGATTTTGATTGCTTATGCAACCCGGTATGGCTCAACGCAGGAGGTCGCCGAAAGGATCGCGGCAACGCTCCGGGGAGGTGGTTTGGCGGTGGACGTGCAACCCGTCAAGCAAGTGCGGACGCTAAAAGGATACCGAGCGGTAGTAGTGGGCGCGCCGCTCTACATCGGCAGCTGGCTCAAGGATGCGCAGCGATTCCTCACACAGAATCAGGCTGTGCTGGAAAAGCTACCCGTCGCCATCTTTTCGCTCGGCCCGACACGCGCCAACGAAGGGATGGTGGAAGTGCGCGCCTCACTTGATGCCCAAATGAGTAAGTATCCCTGGCTCAAGCCGGTCGCCGTGGAATTGTTCGGCGGCAAGTATGATCCGGCCAAACTGCGCTTTCCCGATACCCTGCTCAATGCCCTGCCCGCTAGCCCGCTCCACGGTGCCCCCGCCAGCGACATCCGTGACTGGGACGCCATCCGCGCCTGGGCAAATACGTTGCCCGAAAAACTTGCCTGAGCGAGGCTGGCGTGTATTTGAATCACATACGATTGTTTTTTGAAAATTTGAGATGTTGCTCAGCCAGCAATACGCCACCGTAACGGGCGCAGCGTGCTTCCCTGCTGGGGAAGCCTGACCTTTGCGCTTTCGCCGGGTTTGCAGGTGCTGTTCATGGCATCCGGCGGCGCGTTTTGGATGCTCTGGCATCTACTGATTGCTCGAATGCTGTTTCAAAGATTGAAGGAGTCATGATGAGAAAAGCAACCAAAACTGTCGCCGCCTGGCTGGGCGTTGTAGCCGGAATTGCCGGTTTCGAACACGGCTATTTCGAGTTTTTGCAAGGCAATACCCCCACGCCAGGTTTTGCTTTTTCCTCCTGGGGGCCGCCCTGTGTGCCGGATGAAATCTGGCACGCCTGCGAACCGGCCATGAGCATTATGCCGAATTTCCTAATTACGGGAATTTTGGCGATGTCGCTCAGCCTAGCGCTGAGCATCTGGGCGGGCTGGTTCGTCCAGCGCAGGCACGGCGGCTGGGTGCAGATAGCGCTCTCGGTCTTGCTGCTGCTCTTTGGCGGCGGCTTCTTCCCGCCCA
The DNA here is from genome assembly GCA_020720965.1 of Anaerolinea sp. Lineage (GTDB taxonomy): Bacteria > Chloroflexota > Anaerolineae > Anaerolineales > Villigracilaceae > UBA5195. The sequence goes on from DYNS01000072.1 coordinate 5,846, forward strand.
TCATCGCCTTTGTCGGCGGCCTGGCGGGGACGCAGATTAACCGTCCGCTTTCAGGGCAGCCCTCCCGACTGACTCGTTTCGCAGCCAAACTATGGCTGTGGTCACTGGTGATTTTCGTCGGCTGGACGCTGGGGCAGTTCCCCTTTGGATATTTCTTCAATGACTTTCTGAAAAGCATCATGTATATCAGTTTACTGGTGATTTTGAGCTCGCTGCCACTGGCCGTTTATACCGCCTACGCTTATGACGCCAGCGTAGGACAGGATTAATCTCATCTTACGTAACGCCATGAAAAAACCCCTTCGCGTCACCACCGCCTTCCTCGGTATCTACGCCGGACTGATAGCCATCCAGCACGGCATTTTTGAGATTCTCCAAGGCAACACAGCGCCGGATGGCCTGATGTTCAATGCCATCGGCCTGCCCTGTCAGGCAGAGATGGTCTGGCACGCCTGTTTCCCGGCTATGACGCTGATTCCCAATCTGCTTGTGAGCGGGATTGCTGCCGCTGTAATGGGGACAATGCTTATGCTTTGGGCGTTGTTCTTTGTGCATCATCGCTATGGCGGTTGGACACTTGGCATTCTGTCCATCTCCTTGCTGTTGGTTGGCGGTGGTTTCGTGCCGGTCTTCGTTGGAATGACGGTGACGGTGACAGCGGGCAGGTTGGGTTTGCCGGTCAGTCCGGGCGGCGGAGCAGGCTGGAAGTTTCTCTCTATGTTCTGGCCCTGGGCGCTGGTTTTGATGGCGCTCTGGCTGCCGGGCAGTTGGCTCTTGGGGCATTTCTTCAGCGCGGCCATGCTTTCGGTGAGCGGATTGCTGTTTTTCGTTTTCGATATTGGCCTGCCGGTGCTGGCGGTGTTGGCGGGTGCTGCCCGCTCAAAGGTGATGGTATGACAATCATTTTTCCCATCAAACTAGCGATTTCGAATGCCTTTCTCTTGCGTGGAGAAAAGAACATCCTGGTTGACACCGGCAGCCCGGTCGATTTCCCAATCCTGACCCGCCAACTGGGCAAACACGGCATCCAATTGAATGACCTCGCCCTGGTTGTGCTGACTCACGTTCATTTTGACCACGCAGGGACGGTTGCCGCATTGCTCCAATCTGCCAAATGCCCGGTTGTCGTGCATCGGCTGGAAAAAGAAAACCTGGCAAGCGGGAAAAACGCCCCCATTATCCCCGTTCACCCGTTGGGCAAAATGCTCATGCCGTTCATGGGCGCGGGGTTTGCCCCGACTTTTGCTGATATTCTGGTGGATGACGCGCTGGATTTGTTCCCCTATGGCGTGGCGGCGCAGGTGATTTTCACGCCTGGCCACACCCCTGGCTCGCTTTCGATATTGACCGAGGACCATCAGGCCATCGTAGGCGACCTGTGCGGCGGCGGTTGGCCGCTTGGGCAGTTCCAGCCAGGTAATCCGCGTTATCACTACTGGGCTTCCAGTATGGAGGCTGTGCATGCCAGCCTGAAGCGCGTCTTTGCTTCCCAACCGGCTCAAATCCATGTCGGTCACGGTGGTCCTTTGGATGGGCGCGAGGCCAGTCAGTTTTTCCTGGAATCGTAAAGGCGGTTTCTCATGTGGATTATTCTCGCCGGAATCTTTTTCCTCCTGCATGTCTTTGTCCATCTGCTTTACGCTGGACAATCCCTGAGATTTTTTGAACTGCGCCCCGCCCTCGCATGACGCACTGGAGCCTGGCTGCCGTTTTATTGGCGCTGGCAGTGCTCGGATTCATTGTTGCCGGGCGGGATTGTTCTTTCGGTCGAGTCCGGCTCCCATCCAGGTTCCTGGGTTGGAAAAACATTTTGTGGTGGTCAAATGGAATCAGCGCGGGCTGGGAAAAGTTCTCCGCCATGATTTGACTTGCCTACGCTTTCGAGGAAGCAACTGCTTTCCGATGTGCATGAATGGGTGAATTATCTGAAAGACCACTTGGACGTTCAGATAATCTACCTGAAAGCCCGCGAGAAGAACCTGACTGCCTGACTGCCTGGCTGGATGACATGAAGTTTTGATAATTGTATGGGTTGAAACAAGCAGATTAAAGTGTGCAAACTGAATTCGAGCGAAGCGCTTAAATGGACTTCAACTCCTTGATTCGCTGTGAGACTTTTAATCCGATCAAAATCCAGAGCGCTGAAAAAATCAGGATAATCCCAACATTCAGCCACATAAACCATTCCGGCTCGCCCCACAAAGCAACAAACACCACCAGGTAAGAAGGGTAAGCCAGCCCGAACCAGGATATGAAGCGGTTGTATTTCTGGATTTTGGATTCATTATCGGTGAAAATCTCCCGTTCGCCGCCTGCGCTTACGGGTTTGCGGAAATACTGCCAACCGCCCAACTGCCCCAAGTGTTCCCATCCATCATCGGTGAACAGGCGCAGGTATTCATCTTTGTTTTTCGGCTTAAGCGAGTCTTGGAAATCAAGCCGGTATAGATAATTTTGTGGCGCACCCTGAGCAAAGTCATATTGGGCAAAAAGATGGGCTTTCTTTAAGTGCAAGCCCTGGTGTGACATTTCCTCCAGCCAGGCTTCCTCCTGAGCATCCTGCCAGGGCCAGAACCATTTTGTTTTGCGAATGAGATTTGTTTTCATTGGGGTCTCCATATAATTTGGTCATTACTCGCCAAGTAGGCCTTTAATCCGGCGAGCATTCTCAGCCATGATTTCGAGGCGCTTGATTTGAAGCGCGAGAACCTGCCTGCCGCGCAGGGTTAGGGAATATGTTTTGCGCCGGTCGGTCTCGCTGACCATCTCTATCATGCCTTCTTTTTCGAGCGTGGAAAAGATGGTGTAGAGAGTCCCCGCGCCAAGACTGATGGTGCCCTGGCTTATTTCGTTCACTTTCTGCATCAGAGCGTAGCCGTGCAGGGGTTCTTCAACCAGGCAAATCATGGTATAGCAAGTCGTTTCTGAAAGGGGGAGGTATTTAGCGACTTCTTTTATTTCGGTCATGGCACTTCCTTTTATCCTGATTGTCTTTACTGTTGATGTATTGATTGTAAATATATTGATATTCGATATATTATCTCTAAGTATATCGAATGTCAATATATTTAATAGAACAATATCTAAAAAAACTCCCCCAACCGATGAAGCCGGCGAGGGGATGTGATGTGGAATTTTGTGTTTTGCAACCTGGATGTTTTCAGTGTTGCTTACAAATTAAACGATTGATATTTACCATCAGAAAATCAGTTTACCACTTCACGCTTATTCCACCTGGTAAGGAACCTCGATGATGACGATGTCGTTTTTGTTTCGCAGCACTTTTCTCAGGGTGTCGGCGGTGCGCATGTGCAGGGCATTTGCCCACCACTCTTTGGGCACAAAGGTCGGTACGATGATGGTGACGATGTCGTTTTGCTGCCGTGAAGATTCGATGTATGCCAGATATTCCAGCAACGGTTCCAGTACCAGCCGGCAGGGGGATTGTAAAATTGCCAGGCGATGCCCATCGCCGTAGCGGTCCCATTTTGCGGTCAGGCGCTCGGTTTCCAACGGGTCCACCGAGACATGCACAGCGGTAATGTCGTTGGATAGGTTTTTGGCGTAGCGCAGCCCCGCCAGAGAACCCTGATGGACGTTGGCGAGCAGGAGCAGCACCCGGTTGCGGCGGATGCCTCCGCGTTTTTGTTTGTTTTCCAACGAGAGTTGTTTTGCCAGGTTTTTGTAGTGGTGATGGATGGTGAAGAAGATGAGCACCAGCAGGGGAGTCAGGATGATGATAATCCACGCCCCTTCCTGGAACTTGGTTACGCCAAAGACGACCATGACAACAGCGGTAGAGATGGCTCCAAAGCCATTCACTATCATTTTTGTTACCCAATGCGGGTCGTAGGTCAGGGTGGAACCGGGTTCTTCGACTTTTTCGCCGGGTTTCAACTTGCCAGATTTCCACCAGCGTTTTGCCATGCCAGTTTGTGAGAGGGTGAAAGATAGGAATACCCCAATGGCATACAAAGGGATGAGCCGGGAAACACTTGCCTGAAACAGAATAATGAGCAGGCTGGCTATGGCCGCCAGGGCGACTATGCCGCGAGAGTAGACGAGGCGGCTGTCCCGGTAGGTTAATTGGCGGGGCAAAAAGCCATCCCCGGCGTGTAATGCGCCCAGGCGTGGAAAATCTGCAAAGGCGGTGTTGGCAGCCAGGACTAAAATCAGCGCCGTACCGGCGATGACTGCCAGGTAAAAAATGTTCTGACCGCCATAAATGGTACGCGCCAACTGCGAAATAACGGTTTCTGTTTCTGCGGGTACTGCGCCAATGGCATGGGAGATGATGGTGATGCCCAGGAAAAGAGTTGCCAAAATGGCAGACATCCACACCAGGGTAATGCCCGCATTGCGGCTGCGAGGTTCTTTGAAGGCGGTGATGCCGTTGGAAATGGCTTCGATGCCGGTGAGGGCGGCGGTGCCGTTGGCAAAGGCGTGCAGCAGCAGGAAGGGAGTCACCACTGTGACAACTCCCTCCACCCCGTGCATTGCCATCTCTGGTGGGTTTATCACCATCCCCAAGGAGCCAGTGAAGTAACGGAATACGCCTACCCCAACGGTTACGACCATGGCAAGGATAAAAAAGTAAGTAGGTACGGCAAAGGTGACGCCGGATTCTTTTACACCGCGCAGGTTAATTAGCATAATGAACATCACCAGGACAACGGCAATTCCTACACGGTATGGGTATAAATGAGGATACGCCGAGACAACTTGCGCCACACCGGAAGAAATGGAGACGGCTACCGTAAGAATGTAGTCGGTCAGCAGG
>DYNS01000389.1 GCA_020720965.1 Anaerolinea sp.
GAGGCTTGTACCAGGGAATTTTGCAAGCGGCGGTGTTTTACCTGCACCTGCAACGCAACAACTACCCCGGTGCCAGGAAGATGCACCAACGCTGCCAAACCCTGCTGGAAGGGTATCCGCCCTTGTGCCGGGGCGTGCACGTGGCAGACCTGCGCCGCAGCCTGGATACCATGCTGGAAGAAGCCACCCGGCTGGGAGAAGGCAATCTGCACCGCCTGCGTCCCTCCCTGTTTGTGCCTCCCCGTTTTGACGTTTAACCGTGATGATGCGAATGCCCGCCGCCCGTTTCGGAGCCGAGCAAGGCACGCCAGGCAGGCGGCAGGGAGGGCGCGTACAGCGCAAAGCCAACTGCCAGGGCTGTGGTTAAAGGCACAGCGGCGATAAGCCCCAAAGAACCAACCAGGGTGCGCACAATCTCCTCGCTCACAAATTCCACATTCAGCAAATAGGCATAATTGCCGCTGCCTCGGGTAAACAACAGCAGCATGGGCAGGGAAGACCCGGCATACGCCAGCACCAGGGTATTGACGGTGGCGGCGACATGGTCGCGCCCAACCCGCATCCCCTTCTCGAACAATGCCGCAAAACCCAGGCGCGGGTCGGTCTGATGCAGTTCAAAGATGAGGGATGCCTGCGTACTCACCAGGTCATCCAGCACGCCCAAAGCGCCGATGATGATTCCGCCCAGCAGCAAGCCGCGCAGGTTAATCTGCACATCGGAAAGTTGCGCCAGGAACATGGCTTCTTCACTGCCAGAACCCGTTAGCCGGGCAAAGGTCATAAATAACGAGGACAGGCTGCCGGTAAGGAGCAGGACGAAAATCATGCTCAGGACGGAGGCGTGAGTCTTCCAGTTCCAGCCGTAGGTGAGGTAGAGCGAAGCGCCCAACAGAATGGCAGAGCCAATGAGGCTGACTCGCACCGGGTCTTCTCCGCTGAGGATGTGTGGGATGACGTAACCGATGATGACGAGCAGGCTAAACGCCAACGCCGCCAGGCTGCGAGCGCCCTTCCAACCGCCCATGAGGAGGATGGCGGCGACAAAAGCGCCAAAGAGCCAGAGTAGCGCCTTCTCGCGCACAAAGTCCACAAAGTAGGCTTCCAAAACGCCATCGGCGCGTTTTTGGAGCAAGACGAAGATGTCGTCTCCGGCTTGGAGGGTTTGCCCTTCGGGTAGGATGCGATAGCGTCCGTAATCCATCTCAAAGGGGATTCCGGCGTATTCGCCTTGGGTGACGCTGATTTTGACGCGCTGATAGGTTTGCACGGTGCCGCCCAGGTCTATGGGGGCTTCCGAAAGGATTTCGGTCACTGTGGCGCGGTAGGTTTGAGCGCCAAGGGTGCTATTGGCTTGGTTTGCCTGGGGTGTGGGGCTAAAGAAGTAGGGTAAGCCCCATACGGCAAACGCGCCAAAGAGGAGCAGGAGCGCGAGGGTGGCAAGGGTAAAGGGGTGGGTAAGTTTTTTCATTTTTCTCCGGGGAGGGCTTATTTTACCCCTTGCGGTTGTCAGTATCTTTATAATCTTTTATACTGTTTGGCGGTATCTCAGTCCTTGCATCGGGGCATCACTTTCCAAGGAGGCTTGTATGCGCGAAGATGAATCTGCTCCCCTGACCAAACCGGGCGTTAGCCTTAGAACCATCCTGCTTTTCGCGGCGCTGATTTTGGTCGCTGTTGGGCAAATTTTGCTCTACGTTGCGCCCATCAACGATGAAATCGTCTTCCCTTCTGCGGGTTGGTATGTGGTTGCCGGGGCAGCCCTGTTTGGGCTGGGGCTTTGGGGCAGGCTTCCGGCGCGGTTCGCGGCGCTGAACCGGGTGCAAATTCCGCAGGAGCGCGCCTTGCTTTTGTTGGCTTTGGCTTTTGGCGGGCTGGCGGTCTTCACCATGCTGACCTTTTTGTATGGCAGCGAAACGGTTTATACCCCGGTTCTCATCTTTTGGGCGGCGAGCGGTCTTTCTTATTTGGCGGCATGGGGAGGGGGCTGGTCTTTTTCCCTCACCGGGCTGTGGAACTGGCTCAAGCGTCACCAGGCGGAATGGCTGGCTTTGCTGGTCATCTTTGGGCTGGGGCTGGGACTGCGAATGTACGAGTTGGGGGAACTGCCCAAAGTGATTGACGGGGACGAAGGCAGGGTGGGCTTGAACGTTCTCAGCACCCGCGAGATGCCCCTTGCCAACCCCTTTGCGCTGTGGGAGAACTTTGGGGCTTTGTACATGCAAGCCATGTACCTTTCGGTTAAAACCTTTGGGCAAAACCCTTTTGCGCTGCGGCTTTTGCCCGCTCTGGGCGGCAGTTTGGCAATCCCCAGCGTGTACCTGCTGGGGAGGCGGCTGGCAGGGCATCGGGTGGGTCTCATATCGGCTTTTCTGCTGGCGACTTCGCATACGCACATTCACTTCAGCCGCATTTCTTCGGTGGCGTACATTCAGGGAACCTGGCTTGTGCCGCTGGAGTTGTATTTTTTGGTTAGCGGGCTGCAAAAGAAAAGCGCAAGGCGGGCAGCCATTGCCGGAGTCCTTTTGGCGGTGCATTACAGCGTTTATCTCACCGCCCAAATGATGACCGGGATTCTGCTGGTATATACCTTGCTGCTCTTTCTCTTTCAGCGGGCTTGGTTTCTTACGGTACGCCGACAATTCGCCGCGTTTTGGGGCGGGCTGTTCCTTATGCTTTTGCCAGAATTTACCTACATCCTGTAATAGTCACAAAAATAGTGGAATAATAGTTACATCAGCGAGAGACGGTTGG
>DYNS01000390.1 GCA_020720965.1 Anaerolinea sp.
AGAAATCCCCGGTGTGGCCGGCGTGGACGACGAAATCGGTTTCGGTGATGGTGCAGCCCATTTGCTCCAGCACTTCCAAAAAGGCAATATCGCCTTGCAGGGCGGGGCGGGAAATATCGCGTACCTCCACTGTGCCGCCGCAAATGGCGGGGGCAGCGAAGAAGTACGAAGCGGCAGAGGCATCCGACTCGACTGTGTAAGCGGTGCGGGGCTGATAATGAGCCGGGGAAACGAGAAAACGCTCCCAGCCCTGGCGCTCCACCGTCACCCCAAAATGAGACATCATGGCAAGGGTCATCTCCACATAGGGTTTGGAGTTGAGTTCTGTGCTGAGGGTAATTTCCACCGGGTTTTGGGCGTATGGAGCCACCATAAGCAAAGCAGAAAGGAACTGGCTGGAAATATCGCCGCGCAGGGTGGTTGTACCGCCGGGCAAGCCATCGGCGCGGATGAGCAGGGGCGGCGCAATGACCACGCCGGGGCGCAGGGGGTGTACCTGCGCCCCAAGGGGGGCAAGGGCGGCAAGCAGGTCGCCAATGGGGCGCTCGCGCATCCGTGAGTCGCCATCCAGAGTGTATTCGCCCCTGCCGAGGGTGAGAAAAGCAGCGAGGAAGCGGGCGGCGGTTCCGGCATTGCCCACGAACAGGTCGGCATGGGGGGCGGGGATTTTGCCTCCGCGCCCGAAAATGGTCATGGCTTGGGCGTTTTCTTCCAACAAAAGCGAAAAGCCCAGCCTTTGCAGGGAATCGGCAAAATGGCGGGAATCATCGCTGAAGAGGGCGTTTTGCAGGCGGGTTTCGCCCTCCGCCAAAGCAGCCAATAGCAAGGCGCGGTTGGTGATGGATTTGGAACCGGGTACACGGACGGAGGCATGAAGAGGGGTCATGGGCATTAGCCTCCCACCAACTGACGGTAGCGGGCTTGGGCAGCCAGGAGACTGGCTTGCAGGGTTTCGGAGTCATCCTGGATGAGGGCATCCGTCAGCAGGGCGAGCTCGTCTTGCAGGGCTTCCAAGGCGGGGATGAGATTCTGACGGTTGGTTTGCAATACGCCGAGCATCATGCTGGCGGGGGTATCTGCCAGGCGGCTGGCAGAGCGGTAGCCGGGACCGACAAAGGGGGCAACGGCGGCGGGGGTGGCGAGAGCCAGAGCACAGGAGAGCAAAAAGGGCAGGTGACTGGTGGAGGCGAGGATGCGGTCGTGTTCGGCGGCGCTGAGGCGGGTTTCACGAGCGCCCAGGGTTTCTATCAGCTGGCTGGCGGCGGAAAGGGCGCGAGGAGAGGTGCGGGGCAGAGGGGTGAGCAGAAAAGGAGCGCCGTAGTACAAAGTGCGCTCGGCGTGGGCGAGGGAGAGTTTTTCCTTGCCGCAAATGGGATGCCCGCCGAGGGGGTCGAAGCGCGGGGGCAGGTCTTCCATCGCCTGAACGATGGCGGCTTTAGTGGAGCCGATGTCCATCACCAGGCAGGGATGGGGCATGAGAGCGGGCAGTTCTTTCAGCAGGTGGAGAATGCCCGGCACAGGAGCGGCGAGAATGATAAGGTCTGCCTGGGGAAGGAGTTTAGCGGGGTCGGCTTCCGCCTGGTCTACGATGTTTTGACGGCGGGCAAGTTCCAGGGTGGCGGGGTCGGGGTCGATTCCGAAGAGGGCAGCGCATTTTCCGCGCAGGGCAAGGGCGAGGGAGCCGCCCATCAAGCCCAGCCCAAGGATGGCTATTTTGGCGGAGGCGAGGGAGAAGGGTTCTTCTTTCATGGGCGGCTGTGGCTCAGGCGTGAACCGGGGCGGCGAGGCGGCGGTCTACTGCCTCCGCAATGGATTTAATTTGGGCAATCAGTTTGGTGAGGGCTTCGGGGGTAAGAGATTGTTTTCCATCCGAAAGGGCGTGGGCGGGGTCCTGGTGGGCTTCCATAATCAGCCCATCGGCTCCGGCGGCGATGGCGGCTTTGGCAATGGCGGGGACGTACCCGGCGTGACCGGTGGAGTGGCTGGGGTCGAGAATGACAGGCAGGTGAGTGAGGCTTTTGAGAACCGGGATGGCATTGATGTCGGTGGTGTTGCGGGTGGCGGTTTCAAAGGTGCGAATGCCGCGCTCGCAGAGCATCACCTGCTTGTTGCCGCCGCTGAGGATGTATTCGGCAGACATGAGCAGCTCTTCGATGGTGGCGGAAAGTCCGCGTTTGAGAAGAACGCTGGTTTTGGTCTCGCCAATGGCGCGCAGCAGGTTAAAGTTTTGCATGTTGCGTGCGCCGACCTGCATTACATCCACGTATTTGACCATGACCTCGATTTGGGAAATTGCCATAATCTCGGCAACAACGGGCAAGCCGGTGAGGGCGCGGGCTTCAGCGAGGTATTCCAGCCCTTCTTCTCCCAAGCCCTGAAAGGCGTAGGGGGAGGTGCGGGGTTTGAAAGCGCCGCCGCGCAGAGCGTGTGCCCCGGCTTCCTTCACTGCTTGGGCAATCTCCAGTAGTTGGCTACGCCCCTCCACCGAGCAGGGTCCGGCGATGATGGCAATTTCGTCCCCGCCTACGGTAAAACCATCCAACGGAAAAACGCTGTTTTCCGGGTGAAATTGACGGGATGCCAGTTTGTAGGGCTGGGAAATGCGGTTGACTGCCATTACGCCCGGCAGGGTTTCAAACACTTCTTTCGATACGGCGTGGCTTTCGCCCACTGCGCCGATGATGGTCTGCTCCACGCCTTCGATGACGTGGGCGGCAAGGTGTTGGGCTTCGATGTGGGTAATAAC
>DYNS01000391.1 GCA_020720965.1 Anaerolinea sp.
AGCACAAAAAGAGCCTCGCCGTGCAACACAGCGAGGCTCTGACAACTGACAACTGACAACTAACACTGACAACTAAGACTAAGTTCCCTCTTCCCAGGAAGCCAGGTACTTCACCTGCGCTTCGGTCAGCACATCCACCTTCACGCCCATCGCCTCCAGTTTCAGGCGGGCAATTTCTGCGTCTATGTCGGCAGGCACGGAGTAAACCTTCTTCTCCAGTTTGGCGGCATTCTTTGCCATAAACTCGGCGGAGAGAGCCTGGTTGGCAAAGGACATATCCATCACAGCGGAGGGATGCCCTTCGGCAGAGGCGAGGTTAATCAGCCGCCCTTCGCCCAGGATGTTAATCTTGCGCCCGTCCGGCAGGGCATACTGCTCCACAAAGGGGCGCACCAGGCTGGGCGCGCCAACGCTCATCTCCGCCAGGGCAGGGATGTTAATTTCCACGTTGAAATGCCCGGAGTTGGCAACAATCGCGCCGTCCTTCATGGCTTCAAAGTGATGTTTATCAATCACATTCAGGTCGCCGGTGACAGTGCAGAAGATGTCGCCGACTTTGGCGGCATCCAGCATCGGCATCACCTGATAGCCGTCCATCACTGCTTCCAGCGCCTTCAACGGGTCCACTTCGGTCACAACCACGTGCGAACCCATCCCGCGGGCGCGGGAGGCGAGACCGCGTCCACACCAGCCATAGCCAGAGACGACAAAGGTCTTGCCCGCCAGCAGAACGTTGGTGGCGCGGATGATGCCATCTACGGTGGATTGACCGGTTCCGTAGCGGTTATCGAAGAGATGTTTGGTAAGGGCATCGTTGACGGCGATGACGGGAAACTTCAGCACCTTATCGGATTCCATCGCCTTCAGACGAATGACCCCGGTTGTGGTTTCTTCCGTCCCGCCGATAACGCCATCCAGCAGCTGTTGGCGCTCCTCCGCCGAAAGCGACTGCGCCCAGGCTGCCAGGGAGGGTTCCAACCGGTCAAAGCGCCCCATCTGAAGGAAGAAGAGCGAGGAAACCAGGTCAGCGCCATCATCCATGGTCATGTGGGGTTTGTGCTCTAGCGCGGCGCGGATGTGCTTGTAGTAGGTGACGTTGTCTTCGCCCTTAATGGCAAAGGTCGGAATTTCGTACACATTCACCAGCGCGGCGGCAACGTCATCCTGGGTGGAAAGCGGGTTGGAGGCGGTCAGGACAATATCCGCGCCCCCGGCTTGCAGGGTTCGCATCAGGTTGGCGGTTTCGCTGGTGACGTGCAGACAAGCCGAAACGCGCAAGCCTTGCAGCGGTTTTTCCTTCTCAAATCGCTCGCGGATTTGGCGCAGGACGGGCATTTCGCGCTCTGCCCATTCAATCCGGCGGCGGCCGCCTTCGGCGAGTTGGGCATCTTTAATATCGTGGGTAATGGTCATTGGGTCTCCTTGGGTGGGTTTCGTAATCATTGGAAAGTGGTTAGTGGAAAGTGGTTAGTGGAAAGTAGTTCGTAGTTCATGAGCGCCAAAGGCGCGGCTTCCCACTTATCACTTCCCACTTATTCCTTCATTCCCAGACATTCAGCCTGCCGCCGTCATCATAATGCTCGCGGAAGCGTTGAACAAACTGGGTGCGGGTGTAATAGTGATTTTGGGTTCCGTTCTGCTCCAGAACGTACACAGCAGCCAGCGAGCCAACCTGCCCGCACAGCTGCCAGCCCCAACCTTGCGAATACGCCGCCAAAAAGCCGCCCCGAAAGGCATCCCCCACCCCGGTTGGGTCTACAATCCGCTCTTCGGGAGTCACCGGGACGATAATCTCCTGCCCATCGGCATAAATCACCGCGCCTTCTGCGCCTTTGGTAATGACAATGTTCTGCACATGGCGCAGCATCCCCGGCAGGTCTAAACCGGTCTTTTTGGCAATCAAACCAAATTCGTAATCATTCACAAACAAAAACTTTGCGCCATCCATATCGCGGGCAATCTCTTCCCCTTCCAGCCGCAAAATCTGCTGCGAGGGGTCGTACAGGTACGGAATGCCCAGCGCGCGGCATTCGGCGGCGCGGTTCTTCATGGCGGCAGGGTCATCCGGGGAGATGACGACCAATTCCGGCTTTTGCTCCAGGTCGCGCAGCGAAATTTCGCTGGCGTGTGCCATTGCCCCAGGGTAAAAAGAGGCAATTTGGGCGTTGACCTTATCGGTTGTGGCAAAAAAGGAGGCGGTGAACTTGCCCGGCACAACCTTGGCGCCGGAGGTATTCACGCCCTTTTGCTCCAGCCAGGCGCGATAGTCGCCAAAATCCTCGCCAACGGTGGCAAACAGGCGGGGTTTTTCGCCCAGCAGCGCCAGGGTGTAGGCAATGTTGGGGGCTGTGCCGCCGCGCTGACGGGTCATACTTTCCACCAGAAACGAAAGGCTGATGTTTTTCAGGCGTTCCGGCAGAATTTGCTCGTGAAAGTGACCGGGAAAGGTCATCAGGTAGTCGTAGGCGACCGAACCAGAGAGAAGAATATCCATTAAAACCTCGCAAAAAACTGGGTTTACACAGAAAAAAACGCCCGCAGGGGCGTTGGCGAAAACGGGCACATTGTAGCATGGGAGGGGGCATTCGTCAAAGCATTGACACCCCCCCGTAAAGGCATTATAAGGGCGCGATGCGCCCCATTTTTTGGATACTGCTCCTGAGCCTGATTCTGCCCCTGCAAGCCTGCAACCTGCCCCGCCCCGCCCCGCAGGGGGATGCCACCAATGCTGGACATCGCCCT
>DYNS01000073.1 GCA_020720965.1 Anaerolinea sp.
GGCTCGGCGTTGATGATTCTTAAACTGGTGGCGAATCGCCTGCGCGACCTTTCGGAGCGCAACGAAGCCTTGCTGGCAGAAAACCTTGCCTTGCAGGATGGCTCCCGTGTGCAGGAGTATGAGCGCCGTATAGAACACCTGGAGTATCAGCTTGCCATGCTCAAGCGTCAGGTCAGCGCGGAAGCGGGAGCCGCCCCGGCAGAGTCGGTTGCCCGGACGGCGGTTTTGCTGGTGTATAACGCCCTGGGGCGGGTTTTGCGGTTGGATGTGAACCCGGAAACGCCGCCTTTGGTGGGGCTTGTGCGCGGTGATTTGGCGCATAATGGCGATTTTCCGCGCATCCTTGCCGCCCAACCGCAGGATGACTTGCTTTTTTTGTTTAGCAACGGGCGCATACAAACCCTGCCTTTGGCGCAGATACCGGTGGCAGCCGGGCAAGCATGGGATTTCGCCTCCGCGCCCCTGCCGGAGGAGCCGCACGCCGGAGAGACTTTGGTCGCTCTGCTGCCTCTGCGTCAGTTGCCGTTTGCGACTTTTTTTGCCCAGGTAAGTCGCCGGGGCTGCCTAAAGAAAACCCCCGTTTCGCTTTCTCAATCCATCTTCACCAATCGTTATTTGGGGCGGGGCGCAGTTCAAAAGTCGGATAAGGCGTTTGACCTGTTGCTTTGCAACAAGGGCGAGAGACTTGGGGTGATTTCGTATGAGGGTCGCGCCCTTGCCATGCTGGCAGATGACCTGCCTTTCTCTGCCGAGGAAACCCTGCGCCTGAGCGCAACCGATTTTACCCAGGCGTTTTTCTCTTACACCCCAAGCCAAACCCTGCTCTTTTTTACCCAAAACGGCAAGGTACTTCAGCGCGAAGCCCCGGCTTTGGAACTTTTTAAGAGCGCCGGTTCACGTGGGCAGGGGCTTATTTCTGCGCCTCGTTTGCAGCAGGGCGTGCGCTTTGTGGGCGCGGCTGCCGCAAGCGCAGGGGATGCGATTGTGGCGCTCAGCGCCGAAGGGCATTTAACCCTCCATTCGGCGGAACAGGCGGCAGCGGAGGGGGCTTTGCACCCCGCAGCCTCGATTCTGTCCATTGGCATCCTCCCCGGCTGGGGCGCAAAGGAATCCTCCCAATGAGTCTTTCTGCGGGTATAGATTTTGGCACTTCCAACTCTGGGGTGGCGGTGTACCGGGACGGGCAGGTGAGCCTGCTGCCTTTGGATAAAGACAACGTGCAGCCGGAGGTGGTGAAGACCGTCCTGTACCTTACCCGTGACGGTGATGCCTCCATTGGGCAGGAAGCGATTGCCCGCTACTACCGCGATAACGTGAACCGTCAGCGCCGTTTTGTGCGTCAGTGGGCGGGTGAGATTGACGTGGTGGGCGGCGATATGTATTTTGTGCGGGATGTGTTTGTGATAGTGGACGAGCTAAAGCCGGGGCGGCTTTTGCAATACATCAAAACCGCGCTGCGTAAAGACGGTTATGGGGGAACCCGTGTTTTTGACCGGTTTTATACCCCCGGCGACCTGGCGAGCATCTACCTTGCCGACCTGAAGCGCCGCGCCGAACAAGCCCTGGGCGAGCCGCTGGGGGCGGTGACTTTGGGGCGACCTGTGCATTTTTCGCAGAACCCCCAAAAGGATGCCGCCGCCGAAGAAACCCTGCGCTCTGCCGCCCTGCAAGCCGGTTTTGAGCAAGTGAGTTTTGAGTTGGAACCGGTTGCTGCTGCGCTTTTTTACGAGCAACGCCTTACCTCCCCGCAAAATGTGCTGGTGTTTGACTTTGGCGGCGGCACTTTGGATATTGCCGTCATGCGCCTGGGCGGCAAACAGGCGCGGCAGGCGCTTGCCAGCGGCGGGGTGGATGTGGCGGGCAGCGACTTTGACCGCGCCATCATTCAGCGGCGCATGTTGCCCCATTTTGGCATGGGGCTGGTAAAACATCAGCCGGAGTTGCTGGAGATGATAGAGGCAGTGCCAGATTGGATGGCGCTGCCGGAACTGGCAACCCCCCTCAACCGCAATTTGCTTCAAAAAGCCATCCGCGCCGGGGTTGCCCCCGTGCGTCTTAAAGCCCTGCAATCTCTCATTTACAACGACCTGGCATTCACCTTTTATAACCGGGTGGAAGCCCTGAAAATTGCCCTTTCCGAAGTGGGCGCAGCGCAAATAAGCATGGACGACAAGGATATAGCCCTTTGGGATTTATACACCCGGCATCAACTGGAAAACGACCTTGCGCCCTTTTTGCAGCAGGTGCAGGATGTGATTGAGCAAACCCTCGCCGCTTCTGGCTTATCTGCCGGGGAGGTGGATGCTGTGGTGAAAACCGGCGGCTCTTCCAAAATTCCGCTGTTTAACGGGCTTTTGGCAGGCATCTTCGGCGCAGAGAAGGTGAAAGAATCGGATGCTTTTGGCAGTGTGGCGGCGGGGCTGGCGATTCGGGCTGCCAACGGGTAAACTTCGCTTCTCACAAAAGGAAAAATCAGGATGACCTTTCAACTCCAAGCCCCCTTTAAGCCAACCGGCGACCAACCCGAAGCCATTGCCCAACTGGTGCAGGGCGTACAACAGGGTAAGAAAAATCAGGTTTTGCTGGGCGCAACCGGCACAGGCAAGACCTTTACCATTGCCTCCGTTATTCAGCATCTGCAAAAACCCGCCATCATCATGGCGCACAACAAAACCCTCGCCGCCCAACTGTATGCCGAGTTTAAGGACTTCTTCCCCAACAACGCGGTGGAATACTTTGTCTCTTACTACGACTATTACCAGCCCGAAGCCTACGTGCCCCGCCAGGATTTATACATTGAGAAGGAAACCCAAATTAACGAGGAGATAGAGCGCCTGCGCCTCGCCGCGACCACCGCCCTGGTCTCGCGCAAAGATGTCATCATCGTGGCTTCGGTTTCCTGCATTTACGGCTTGGGCTCGCCGGATGAATTTTTGCGCGGCTCGGTTCACCTGCAAGTGGGGGGACTGTACCGGCGCAACGCCCTCATCCGCCAACTGATTGACGGGCAGTATCAGCGTAACGACCTGGAACTGCGCTCTGGCACTTTTCGGGTACGCGGCGACACCCTGGAACTCATCCCCGCCTATGCCGACAAGCGCGGCTACCGCGTCACCTTCTTTGGCGATGAAGTGGAGCGGATTGTGGATTTCAGCCCCCTTACCGGCGAAATCTTCGCCGACCTGCCGGAAGTGGATATTTACCCCGCCAAACACTACATCACCGCCGAAGATAAACTCAAAGACTCCATCCTCGCCATCGAAGCCGAACTGGAAGAACGGGTGCAATTTTTCAAAAGCCAGGAAAAATACATCGAAGCCCAGCGCGTGGAACAGCGGGTACGTTACGACCTGGAAATGCTGCGCGAAGTGGGTTACTGCTCCGGCATCGAAAACTACTCCCGTCAGTTGGACCAACGCGCCACCGGAACCCCCCCCTGGACGCTGATAGACTTCTTCCCCTCCGATTACCTGCTCATTCTGGACGAAAGCCACATGACCGTTCCCCAAATTCGCGGCATGTACAACGGCGACCGCGCCCGCAAAGAAACCCTGGTGGAATACGGTTTTCGGCTGCCCAGCGCCATGGACAATCGCCCCCTCAAATTTGCAGAATTTGAACAACGCATGGGCTTCACCATCTACACCTCCGCCACCCCCGGACCTTACGAAATGGAACGCGCCGAGGGCGTTGCCGAGCAAATTATCCGCCCTACCGGGCTGGTAGACCCGCAGGTGGAAATCCGCCCCACCCAGGGGCAGGTGGATGACCTGTTTGGCGAGATTCGGCAGCGGGTAGAAAAACGCGAGCGCGTTCTCGTCACCACCCTCACCAAACGCATGGCGGAAGATTTATCGGAATATCTTAAAGAATTGGGCGTAAAGGTTCATTACCTGCACTCGGAAGTGGATACCCTGGAGCGGATTGGCATCCTGCGCGATTTGCGCCTGGGCGTTTTTGACGTAATCGTGGGCATTAACCTGCTGCGAGAAGGGCTGGACCTGCCGGAAGTTTCCCTGGTCGCCATTCTGGATGCCGATAAAGAAGGTTTCCTCCGCTCTGGCACCGCCCTCATCCAGACCATTGGGCGGGCGGCGCGGCATGTTAACGGGCAAGTCATCATGTATGCGGATAGAATCACCGACTCGATGAACTATGCCCTCACCGAAACGAATCGCCGCCGCGCCAAACAGGTTGCCTACAACCAGGCGCACGGCATCACCCCCATCGGAATCCACAAAGCCATCCGTGACCTGACGGATTCACTTTCGCAGGAGAGCCGCGAACAAGCCCTGGCGGTGGGCGAGGAAAAGGGCAAGTATCAGGCTGGGAAAGCGGGCAAAGCCCAAAACGCCCAATCCAATCGCGAACTGGCAAATCTCATCGTCCAAATGGAAGCGCAGATGAAAGAAGCCGCCAAAGCGTTGGAATTTGAAAAAGCCGCCGCCCTGCGCGATGAAATTTACGAACTAAAAGCCTTGCTGGCAGATGATGAAAAACTAAAACCCTGGAAGCGCCTCAAACTGCTTACTGGCTCCTAAATCTCCTCACCAATCCTCTGCCGCCGGAAAAACAGGGATGAATTCATCCCCCTGACCACGATGGTCGAAGGCTTGCAGGGCAACCTCTTTCCAAGCCAGGAAATGAGCTGTCTCCAGGTGAAGTTCGCGGGCTTGCATATCCCGGTAGATTTCCAGCAGGCTAAAATGGGTGGGGTCTTTGGCATCCTGAAACACTTCAAAACGCAAAATGCCCGCTTCCAACACGGTTTGGCGGGCATTTTCTATGCTGGCGGCTTTGTAGGCTTCCACCATTTCTGATTTGATGTAGTGATGAAACTGAAAGATGTACATAGCATCTCCTTTGGAATGGAAACACTATACAGCATCACTTTTGGGCAAAACCATATTAAAACCGGGAGATTTTTACCCCCCGGTTTTTTTTGTTACAGTTTTTTCTTCAGCTCGCTCACCCGCATCCCCAGGCGGATGACGCTGTAGCCATAAAACAGCATGAACACAAACATCAAGAATGTAAAGATAAGGCTGAACGTATCCTGGCGTTTGTTCATAATGTTGATGAAATTGGCATAGACGGGCAAAAACACAACCAGGATGAGCAGAATGCGCTGATATTTTTTGGACTTTGACTCACTATCGCTAAAAATTTCCAGCGTCTCGCCGTTCTGAGCGGTTTTGCGGAAATACTGCCAACTGCCCATCTCGCCCAGGTATTCCCAACCCGCATCCAGAAAGAGCTGCAGATAATCGGCTTTGGCTTTGGAGTCTGTAAAGAAATCCAGCCGGTAAAAGTCATTGCGCGGCTCGCCGAGGGTAAAAGTGTAGTTGCCCGGCAGGGTAACATTTTGCAAATGCCAGCCCTTTTGCGCCATCTCGCGCAGCCAGGATTCTTCTTTTTCATCTTCCCATGCCCAAAACCAGCGAAATTGTTTCAGCGTAGTCATTTTTTGCTCCCTGGGCTACCAGCCCTGTGTTATTTTTCCATTCTCTACCAAAATTGCCAGGCGGCGGAGGTGCTCTTTGAGAACCTGCTTGCCCTTCTCGGTGAGGGCGTAGGTTTTTCGCCTTTCGGATTCTTCCACTTTGAGAATGAGTTTTTCCGCCTCCAAGGTGGAGAACGCCCCGTACAGCGTACCGGGTCCGAGGCGCACCGTACCGGCGCTGATTTGTTCCACCTTTTGCATCACGCTGTACCCGTGCCGGGGCGTTTCCAGCGCCAGCAAAATGTAGGCGGTCGATTCGGAGAGGGGAAGGTATTTTTGGGTGTCGTCCATTGTTATTTTTTATATCGTTTTGCGATATATTATCATGCGATATATCGCTTGTCAATATAGTTTTTGGCGCTAAAAAAAAAGAACGCCGAAGCGTTCTCTTTTTACCTTTGGTTTTATTTGCACCCCAACATGCCAAAGACTTTGTTTTGTGCCTTTTCTTGCGCGGGGCTGCGGGGCGAGTCTTGTAGCGCCTCGCGCCATAGCCCGCACAGGTGACGAGGCATTCCGGGGCTGATTTGGCTGGCTTCGCGGGTGAGTTTTACTGCGGCATCCCATTCGCCTGCGCCGAGGAGGGCTTCGATGAAGGGGGAGTATTCAAACCCGTTGCGTGGACGCAGATTCTGTTCCTGGGCTTCTTTCAGCAGGCGGAGCGCCTCGCTCCAGTTTTGGTTTTGGCGGGCGAGCTCGCCTTTTTGGTAGTAGTAGCACCAGGTTTGGGGCAGGTCTTCCGCCCCGATTTGCTTTAGGAAGGGGTATGCCGGGGTGTTGAGAATCCGGCTCAGGTCGGTTGCCTGGCTGAGTTGGCGTTCTTCCTCGCTTAATCCGGGGGCGTTGGCATCTTGTGGGCGGAGCACCCACAGGCATTGTCCCTTGTCGGGTTTGAAGTTCACAATCAGGCTTTGGCGGCTGTCTTGTTCAAACTGCACGGATTGAACGTAGTATTCCAGCGGAATCCCTTGCGCGAGTTGGGCTTCTTTGCCGGGTAGGTTAATTTTGCTGAGGAAGAACCAGTAGGGCAGGTTGGTTCCGGCGGGTTGGGTGTAAACGCTGTTGATGGCGAACCCGATGGTGTATTCACGCGACATGAGCGGGGCGGGCATGTGGGTTGCGATGAGCGCCGTCCCTTTTTGCAGGGAAGGGGCGCGCCAGGTGAGTTGGCGGTAAAAGTTTTTTTGCTGTTCCCAAGAGTAGCGAAAGTCGTTTTGGTTTTGGGCTTGCCATGCCATGCCCAACCCGACCAAGGCGGCAAAGAACAGGTTTTGCCATCTGCGGGAGGGGATGAGCCATTGCGCCAGGGCGATGAGCAAAATCGCTGCGCCGACGAGGGAGCCGAGGGAGACGCGCCCGTTCCAGGGCGGGAGTTTGATGTGCAAAAAGTAGCCGATGACGTAATAGGGAATAAGCCCGGCGAGCAGGATGGCAACGCCGGTGAGCAAGACCGGGAGGTTTTGCCAGCCTGCTTCGGGGACTGGGTTTTGAGTCAGCCGGGTGAGCGTGTAGACAATGAAGCCGAACCCGAGGAGGAGGAGGGCGGCGAGGAGCAGGTTCACTGGTCTGAGGGGTTCCAGCAGGTAGGTGGGGGCAAGGTTGAGCCAGGAGGTCGCCAGGATGATGGAGAGGTCTTGCAGGGTGTTAAGGCTCAATTCCCACAGGGCGGCGAGGGGTTGGGTGGCTAACTTTGCCAACATGGAGGGGTAGGTTGGGTCCCCGGCGCTGTTGTGGGTGAAGACTCGCGGCGATTGGTGCAGGAAGACCCGCCAAATGATGTAGCCGAAGTTGATGAGGAGGTAGGGGAGCGAGTACCAGAGCGTTTTTTGCAGGCGTTGGCGGGTGGGCAGGCTGCTGGGGAGTTGTTGCCATATCAGCAGGGGGCGGATGAATTCGATGCCGGTGACGTATTCGCTGGTGAAGATATGCCCAATTTTGGCAACCATGCCCCAGGCGTGGTATGTTTTGCCTTCGCCGCGTATTCCCCGCCCGGCGTAGTAAAACGAGAAGAAGAGGAAGGCGTAACTGAGCCACACTTCAAAATAGACGACTGCCTGCGCTTGCAAGGTGAAGGTGGGGTAGATGAGAAACAGAACAGCCGCCAAAAAGGTTTGGCGCAGGTTATTTTGCCAGAGTTGGTGAAGGGTCTTCCAGATGGCGACTGCCGCCAGCCAGCGTAGCCCAAGTGAAAAAAACTGCCAGGCAATGGCGTTTGTGCCGAAGAGGATGAACCCCAGGGCATAAGACCAGGTGGAAAGCGGATGCCCGTCATAATACATAAATTCCGCAATGCCTGCCAGCCCACGAGAGACGTAGTAATACACAAAATACCAATCGTCCTGATGAAATCCCAGGGCGGGCGCAAGCGCCCCATAGGTCAGCAGGGTTGCCAGGAGTAAAAACCAGGGGATTGTTTTTGGGGTAGGCGTGGGGAGGGCGGAAGATGCCCAACGCGAGAGGGTTTTCATCAATTCTCCGGGGGTGGGGGGTAGGCAGGCGCATTATAAACGAAAATGGTTTTTGGGCAGTTTTGAGGCGTTTGCATTCCCAAAATGTTGTAAAATTAGCGCAGGATGAGAACTGGTCTCATCCATATTCTTTAGTTATGCCAGAGGAGGAAGGTATGAACAGAAGAGACTTTTTGAAGACCGCCGGTTTGGGAATTGCCGCCAGCACGCTCGCCGCGTGCGCCCCGGCTGCCACCGCTGCCGAACCGGTTGCCGCCAGCGCCGATGCGCCGGAACTGGA
Source organism: Anaerolinea sp. (assembly GCA_020720965.1). Classification (GTDB taxonomy): domain Bacteria; phylum Chloroflexota; class Anaerolineae; order Anaerolineales; family Villigracilaceae; genus UBA5195. The sequence continues at coordinate 8,252 of DYNS01000073.1, forward strand.
ATGGCAGATGGCAACGAGTTGGACGACTGGTTTGGGCGTGCTGTTTGGCGGCGCTCAACGCTTTGCCGACCGGGTTTCGGAACTGACCAACGGCAAGTTTAAGATTGTCCCCCGCGCAGGCGGCGAACTTGCCAAAGCAACCGAAGTGTTGGATGTGGTTTCCTCCGGCGCTATCCCGATTGGTCACACTGCGTCTTACTACTACATTGGCAAGAGCTGGGTGCTTGGCTTTGGTTCCACCATGCCTTTTGGTCTCACCGCTTCCGAGCAGAATTCCTGGCTATATTTTGGTGGCGGTTTGGAAACTCTGCAAAAGTTCTATAAAGATAAATTCAACGCCATTCAGTTCCCCGCTGGTAACACCGGGACTCAGATGGGCGGCTGGTTCCGCAAGGAAATTGCAACCGTAGCCGACCTGCAAGGGCTGAAGATGCGTATCCCCGGCTTGGGCGGTCAGGTGATGTCTGCTTTGGGCGTGCAGGTGCAAAACCTGCCCGGCGGCGAAATCTTCCAGGCGCTGCAAACCGGCGCGATTGATGCCGCCGAATGGGTGGGTCCTTACGATGACGAAAAACTCGGTCTGAACAAGGTTGCCGATTATTACGGTTTCCCCGGCTGGTGGGAGCCTGGTACAACCCTGGAAGTGCAGATTAACCTGACAGAGTGGGACAAACTCCCCGCCCAATATCAGGCAGCCATCCGCACCGCTGCCGGCGAAGCCAATCTCTCTGTCCTTTCGGAGTACGAAGCGGTAAACGGCGAAGCCCTGGAACGCATGGTGGCAGGCGGTACGAAACTGATGCGCTACAGCGATGAAATTATGGAAGCCGCCCGCGCCAAGGCTTTTGAAATTTACGAAGCCAAAGCCGCCGAAGACCCCGAATTTAAGGCGGTTTACGAACCCTGGTTGGCTTTCCGCAACCGGGTGCAGAAGTGGCACTACTCCAACGAGCAGGCGATGGTCGGCTTTTTGGAGCAGAGCGGCAGCAAGTAGGCTAAGGCTCTAGAATCAAAAAAGGGTACGCGGGCAAGAGCGCGTACCCTTTTTTCGTTGCCTGTGCTTAGGGGCTTGGCTTGGCTGCCAGGTCTATGAGCCAGGTGACGGTTTCGGGGAAGAATATCACAATCAGCAGGGCGATGAACTGGATGACGATGAAGGGCAGAGCGCCTTTGTGAATATCGCTGGTCGGCACATCCTTTGGCACGGCGCTTTGCAAATAGAAAAGCGAGAAACCAACCGGGGGCGAGATGAAAGCCGTTTGCAGGTTGATGGCGTACACGACTGCCAGCCAAACCATGTTAATCCCCAGCGCCTCGGCAGCCGGGACGAAGATGGGCATGGCGATGAAGCTGATTTCGATAAATTCCAGTGGGATGCCCATGAGGAAGATGGCGATGTTGGAGACGATGAGAAAGCCCCAAACCCCGCCGGGGATGGTGGTGAAAAACTCGGTAATGATGTGTTTGCCGCCCATTTCTGTAAAGACTAGGCTAAAGAGCGAGGAGGAGAAGAGAATGGTGATGACGAGGGCGGTCACTTTGGCGGTGGCAAAGGCGGATTCCATTATCATTTTGCGGCTCAGGCGTTTGTTGCTCCACGCCAGAAAGACCGCGCCCACTGCGCCGATGCTGCCCGCCTCGGTGGGGGAGGCTAGACCGAAGAAGATGCTGCCCAGCACAAAGAAGATGAGCAAGCCAGGCGGCACAACCACACGCATTGCCTCGGCGAAGAGTTCTTTGCGGGTAAAGTTGAGAGCTTCGGGCGGCAGGAGCGGGGCGAGATCCGGTTTGAGATGGGTGATGATGATGATGTAGAGGGCGTACATTCCGGCGAGCATTAAACCGGGGATGACGGAGCCTACGAACAAATCGCCTACCGAAACGCCAATCTGGTCGCTGAGGACGACCAGCACCAAACTGGGCGGAATCATCTGCGCCAGGGTGCCGGAAGAGACGATGATGCCGGTTGCCAGTTTTTTGTCGTAGCCGTATTTGAGCATGGTGGGCAGGGCTAACATGCCCATCATAATGATGGTGGCTGCTACTACGCCGGTTGTGGCAGCCAGCAGGGTGCCGACCAGCACGACTGCCAGAGCAAGCCCGCCGCGAATGCCGCTCATCATCTTGTTGATGGTTTCCAGCATTTGTTCTGCCAGCCCGGAACGCTCGAAGACAGCCCCCATGAAGATGAAGAACGGAATTGCCAGCAGGGTAAAGTCGGACATGGTGCCGAACCAGCGGCTTGGCATCATTTTGAGCAGGTTGGGGTTGAAGGCGCCAGCCGCCATTCC
>DYNS01000074.1 GCA_020720965.1 Anaerolinea sp.
AAGGGAGGATAAGGCATGGTAAATCGCTGACTTTTTGTTTTGCATCGCGCCGCCGCGTAAACGCGATAAATTTGAGAGATATTATCATCTTTGAAACTATGCGAAAACACACCCTCTCCAAATTCCCCCAAAAGGGGCAGTAAAAGCCTCTCGCCGCCGGTAAGGCGGGGTTTTCGCCATAGCAAAGCCCCGCCTTCTGCTTACAAAAGACGGGGCTTGATGGTATAAGAACGCCTGGCTTTATTCTTTTGTCTGCACGAGCGAGTCGTAATCCTGCCCGCTAAACAGAACCGGAATAAGGCTCAGAGTCACAAACAAGCCGCCAATCACAACCAACACCGTTGCTTCGTATAAATTCATCCGAACCTCCTTCCAAATGGGAACAGGGAATAAAAGAAATTGTTGTTTCGTGTCTTATAATTGTTTTACTTTGCCAATAGAACACCCGTTTGAAGAAAGTGTTACTTACAAAAGCTTAACAGTCTTTTTTCTCTTTCTTTGGGTATCATTAAGCGCGTCGTGGCAAATGTTAATAAGATGTTCATAACCGATTAACTCGGCATTGTCGCTTTTACCCGTAAATGACATAAAATTGTCCTGCTATTTTCAAACCCCGGAACAGGAACCTTATGACTGCCTCTCAACCTAAACCCCCTTTTCGACTGCGTTGGATAGACATCAAAGAACAACTCACCGGCTACCTCTTTGTTAGCCCGGCTGTGCTCATCATCAGCCTGTTTGGGCTTTTCCCCATCGGCTATGCTTTTTATATGAGCGTATTCAACTGGAACGTCCGCAAGGGAGATTTTAACGGGCTGGACAACTACGAAAAAGCAATCGGCGACTGGACAGGCTTAGGCATCTTCATCGCCGGTTTTTTGTTAATGGGAGTGGCGTATTGGGTCTGGCAAAATGCCCTCAAATCCGCAAGTAACCGGGTTCTTCTCGTGGGCGCTTTCACCGCTTTTTTGTTATTGGCGGCGGGCTGGGTCATTTCGGATGGCTGGGCGCGGATGCTGCTGACGGGGGATGACCGCTACCTCGAATCGCTCCCGCTGACGGTTTTTTACGCCCTTGGCACCGTCCCCGCCGAACTGGCGTTGGCTCTCCTGCTGGCGTATGCCCTCTTCCAAAACATTCGCGGCAAAGAGTTCTTCCGCATGTTGTATTTTCTGCCCTACATCACCCCGGCGGTTGCCAGCGCGGTTGTGTTCCGCACCATCTTCAGCCCGCGAGAGACCTCCCTCGTCAATCAATTCATCGGCTTGTTTGGCATCGAAGCCCAAAAATGGCTCTTTGAACCCAAACCGCTCGTAAATCTGATGTTCGGCACCGAACTGGAAGGTTTCTTTGCCGGTCCCAGCATGGCAATGGTCTCCATCATTCTTTTCGGCGTGTGGACTTATGTCGGCTACAACACCGTCATCTTCCTCGCCGGGCTTGGCTCCATCCCGCCTGAACTATACGAAGCCGCCGAAATTGACGGGGCAAACGCCTGGCAATCCTTTCGGCACATCACCCTGCCCTTGCTCTCCCCCGTTACCTTTTATCTGGCGCTCATCGCCTTCATCGGCACCTTCAAAGCCTTCAATCACATTTACGTCATGCGCGTCCCCTCCGCACAGGGAACGGTAAACGTTGCCAGCGTGGAAATTTTCGACACCTTTTACAAATCCAATCAATATGGCTACGCCGCCGCGCAGGCAATTCTGCTCTTCTTCATCATCATGGCGCTGACCGTTGTACAAAACAAAATCTTCGGAGAAAAGGTGTTCTATGGATAAACCCCTCGCCGCCCCGGTTGCCCTTTCTGTTTCCGCCCCCAAAAAATTTCAACCCCGGCAGGATTGGAAACGCGCCCTCGTGTATCTCGTCCTCATCCTCGGCGCTTTTGTCGCCGTCCTGCCCTTCTTCTGGATGATTTCCGCCTCGCTGATGACCCTCGGCGAGACGATTAACCGCCAATGGATTCCCAAAATCCCGCAATGGGAAAACTACATCACCGCCTGGGAAGAAGCCAAATTTGCCAAATACTTCCTCAACAGCGTAGTCATCACCCTGGTTTCGCTGGCAGGGCTGCTCTTCACCTCCATTTTGGCGGGCTACGCCTTTGCACGCATCAAATTTCGCGGGCGCGACCTCATCTTCGCCATCCTGCTCGCAACCATGATGATTCCCGAATCAGTCACCATGATTCCCAACTTCCTCATGGTTCGCGGCAGCATCATCCCCCTGCCCGGTCCAGCCGCCTGGAAAGGCTCCTGGCTCAACCAACTGCCCGCCCTCACCGTGCCATTTATGGCAAACGCCTTCAGCATCTTCCTGCTGCGGCAATTCTTCATCAAAATCCCCGATGAACTCTGGGACGCCGCCCGACTGGACGGCGCAGGACACCTGCGCTTCCTTGTCCAAATCGTCCTGCCCCTCAGCAAAGCGCCCATTATGACGGTGCTAACCTTTGGCTTCATCGGAGCCTGGAACGCCTTTCTGTGGCCCCTCCTCGTAACTACCAAAGACACCTGGAGACCACTGATGGTGGGTTTATGGACCTTCGTCAACGAAGCCGGTCCAGAAACCCAATTACTCATGGCAGGAGCGGTCATAACCGTTATCCCCATGCTCATCATTTACTTCCTCACCCAAAAGCAATTCACCGAAGGCATCGCCACCACCGGGCTAAAAGGTTAACCCAACGCCCCAAGACGAAGAAATGATGAACGCGCAAACCTTCTCTACTCAACTGGAGGAACCCAAGCCACCTGCAAATTTTCCAACCCGTATCCTGTACCCTGCAACCCCTACCCATCCAACCCCCTAACTTTTCTCTTTGGAGGAGAAAACCGCATGAAACAGAAATCCATCTGGACAATGCTTATGGCAGCCCTACTCATCACCGCCTTTGTGATGAGCGCCTGCGCCCCCGCCGCACCTGCCACCGAAGTCCCCGCCGCCGAGCAGCCTGCCGCCGAACAACCCGCTGCCCCCGCCGAAGCCCCCGCCGTCGATGCCTGGGAAAACGTAGACCCCTCGGGCCAAACCGTCCTCTTCTGGCACCAACACACCCGCGAGCGCGAAGCCGCCCTGCTGGAAATTGTGGACGAATTTAACAAAACCAACGAATACGGCATCACCGTTGTCGCCGAATACCAGGGCTCCTACGGCGACATCTTTAACAAAATGCTGACCTTTATGAACACCGCCGATGCCCCGGAACTGGTCGTTGCCTACCAAAACCAGGCAGCCACCTACCAACTGGCAAACGCCCTCGTAGACATGAACGGCATGGTCAATAGCCCCAAATGGGGTCTCACCGAAGAAGAACAAGCCGACTTCTTCCCCGGCTTCTTCGCCCAGGATGTCTTCCCCAACTTCGACAACGCCCGCCTCGCCTTCCCTCCCAACCGCTCTGCCGAAGTCATGTACTACAACATGGAATGGCTGAAGGAACTTGGCTACGATGCCCCTCCCGCCACCCCCGAACAATTCAAAGAAATGGCTTGTAAAGCCGCCAAGCAACCCTTTAGCAAATCCACCGCTGAAGGTAGCGTCGGCTATGAGCTGAGCATCGATGCTTCCCGTTTCGCCTCCTGGACCTTTGCCTTTGGCGGCGATGTGTACGACTACGAAAACAACCAGTACACCTACAACAGCGAAGCCGGTCAAAAAGCCATGGCTTTCCTGCAAGACCTGTTCAAATCTGGTTGCGCCACCCTCGTCACCGAAAACTACGGCGACCAAACCGACTTTGGCGCGGGCAAACTGCTCTTCTCCGTAGGCTCTTCCTCCGGTCTGCCCTTCTACCAAAGCGCAGTCGATGCTGGTGCTCAGTTTGAATGGAGCATTGCTCCCCTGCCCTACACCACCGCCGAACCCGTCATCAACGTATACGGTGCCAGCGTTTCCATTCCCAAAAACACCCCCGAAGAAGAACTTGCCGCCTGGCTCTTCCTCAAACACTACACCGGCGCCGAAGCCCAAGCTAAATGGGCAATCGCCAGCCAATACTTCCCCGTCCGCGCCAGCGTTGCCGAAAACCTCAAAGACTACTTTGCCGAGCAACCCGCCTACAAAACCGGCTTCGACATGCTGCAATACGGCTACTTTGAACCCCCCGTCCCCGGTTACGACTTCGCCCGCGATATGATTGAAGAAGGCATGGCAGCCATCGCCGATGGCGCCGATGTTGCCAGCACCCTCGAAGCGACCAACAAAGATGCCAACGCCAGCCTGGCAGAACAACTCGCCCAAATGCCGGAACCCAGCGACCCCTGGTTCAAGGTAGACCCCTCCGGTCAAACCATCACCTTCTGGCACCAGCACACCAAAGGTCGTGAAGAAGCCCTCAAAGAAATCGTGGATGAGTTCAACAAAACCAATGCATACGGCATCACCGTTGTAGCCGAATACCAGGGCTCCTACGGCGACATCTTCAACAAGATGCTCCCCGTCCTCAACACCGCCGATGTTCCTGACCTGGTTGTTGCCTACCAAAACCAGGCAGCCACCTACCAACTGGCGGATGCCCTGCTGGACATGAACAGCCTCGTCAAAAGCCCCAAATGGGGACTCACCCTCAAAGACCAAAAAGACTTCTTCCCCGGCTTCTACGCCCAGGATGTCTTCCCCAACTTTGGCAATGCCCGCCTCGCCCTTGCCCCCAACCGCTCTGCCGAAGTGATGTACTACAACGCCGAATGGCTTAAAGAACTCGGCTACGACGCGCCCCCCGCCACCCCCGAACAGTTCAAAGAAATGGCTTGTAAAGCCGCCGAGCAGCCCTTTAGCAAGGCAACTGCCGAAGGCAGCATGGGCTACAAACTGAGCATTGACGCCTCCCGCCTCGCCTCCTGGACCTTTGCCTTTGGCGGCGATGTGTACGACTACAAAGCCGGGCGCTACACCTACAACAGCGAAGCCGCCCAGCAATCCATGACCTTCCTGCAAGACCTCTTCACCTCCGGCTGCGCCCAACTCGTCACCGAAGACTACGGCGACCAGACGGACTTCGGCGCCGGAACCCTGCTCTTCACCGTTGGCTCCTCCTCCGGTCTGCCCTTCTACCAGAGCGCAGTGGACGAAGGCGCTAAATTCGGCTGGGACGTTGCCCCCCTGCCCCACACCACCGAGAACCCCGTCACCAACGTGTACGGCGCCAGCGTCTCCATCCCCAAGAGCACCCCAGAACGCGAACTTGCCGCCTGGCTCTTCCTCAAGTATTACACCAGCACCGATGTCCAAGCCAAATGGGCAAAAGTCAGCCAATACTTCCCCGTCCGCGCCAGCGTTGCCGAAGGCTTAGCCGACTACTTCGCCGAAACCCCCTCCTACAAGACCGCCTTCGACATGCTCAAGTTCACCAAGTTTGAACCGCCTACGCCTGGTTATGACTTCGTGCGTGACATGGCAGAAGAAGCCATGGCAGCCATTGCCGCGGGTGAAGACGTTGCTAGCACCCTGGAACAACTCAATACTGATGCCAACATCAACCTGGACGAACAACTCGCCCAAATGAAGAAGTAAGACTCTCTATACCCATGCAACAAAAAAAGACTGCCCCGTGAGCGGGGCAGTCTTTTTTGCTATAAAGCCAAAGCCTATAGCGGCAGGGCGACCTTGCCCAGCACAATCAGCAGCGCCGTTCCGGCTACGCAAGTGACCATAAACAGCAAAAACGAAATCACAAAACGCTGAAAAGCGTTCATCCCCAATATTTTGCCGCCTGATGGTTTCTTTTTGGCGGGTTTGCTTGCCAACACAGGGGAAGAAGCCCTGGACTCGGCGGAAGGTTTCTCTGCAAATTTAGATTCTTTGCTGGCATCTCGTAAATCATCGAACATAGCGACCTCGAAAAGACAAAAGTAAAGTGGCGAATATTATACCAGCCGCAAATGGACTTCCCCAAAATGGATGCTTGCCTCGCCGGTGGCAGTTTCCAGCCTCAGGCTGGCATCCGGGTTAAGACCGCGCAGTACGCCGCTTTTTTCGGGGGCGTTGTCTGCCCAAATTCGCACCGGCTGCCCCAGGTAAGCCAGGTTGTTTTGCCAGTCTTGCAAAAAGGAGGGGGAGGTAAGGGCGCTGCGCCGCGTCTGAATCGCTTGCAGCAGCCGCCGCAGTAGTTCCAGCCGGGGCAGAGAAAACCCCTCGGACTGGATGCAGGTGGCGGGGAAGTGGAGATTCTCCGGGCTGGGAACCGCCTCAGGGGTCACGTTGATTCCCATCCCCAGGACGATGCTTTCCACTTCATTGCCCACCCAAACCGTTTCCGCCAGCGCCCCGGCGGCTTTGCGCCCGTGTATCAGCAGGTCGTTGGGCCACTTAATTTGGGCGGGGATGCCCTGCGCTTGCAGCACGTCTGCCAGGGCAAGCGCCCCCAGCGCCGAAAAACGCGCCAGGTGTTGGCTTTGTGGGATGTCTTTTGCCCTGAGAACCAGGCTAAACGCCAGGGCTGCGCCTGCGGGGGTGTGCCATTTGCGGCTGCCTCGTCCGCGCCCGGTGCTTTGTTCTTCTGCCAGAACCAGGGAGAAATCTGTTGCGCCCTGAGATGCCCAGGCGAGGGCTTCGTCATTGGTGGAGCCGATGGAGGGGAAAAAGCGCAAGCCGCCCAGATGGATACCTGTGAGGGCGGCTTGAAGTTGAGCAAGGGTAAGGCGGTTACTGGAGGACAGACCAGGGGTTGATGGGCGTTCCGCCACTGCGTACCTCAAAGTGTAAGTGTGCACCAAAAGAGTTGCCGGTGTTGCCTGCCGCGCCAATGACCTGCCCGGCATATACATTTTGGCATTGGGTCACGCCGATGACGCTCATGTGGGCGTAGAGAGTGGCGTAGCCGTTGTTGTGGTCGATGACCACGTAGTTGCCATAGCCGCTGTTCCAGCCGCTCGCGGCGGTGATGACGGTTCCGGCGGCGGAGGCGTATAGGGGTTCACCTTCTCCGGCGGCGATGTCTATGGCTTTGTGCCCTTCAAAATAGTCGTTGCCAGAAAGATAGCGGCTTCCGGCGGGCCAAATGAAACCGGAGCCTTGAGGACCGCCGCCTCCGCAGGCGTTACTGCCAGAACTGCCGCTGCTAGCGACAACAGGCAGCACAATTGCCTTCGATTCGCGCCAGCCGCCGGGTATCATCACCCATTGTCCTTCCTGGGGGGCGGGGTTGGTTAAATCCAAGTCGTTTCCGGGCCAGGTAATTAACTCTTGCAGGTCGGCTTCATATTCTGCGGCGATTTCTTCCACCTTGTCGCCTTCCTGCCACTGATACAGGATTCCATCGGTGGGCGGGATGTAGAGTTCCTGCCCAGGTTTCAGGCTGTGGGGGTCGTCTTCCAGCAGGTCGTAGTTTGCCCAGAGCAGGGTTTCTGGTTCGATGTTGAATTGCTTGGAGATGCGAAAGAGCGAATCGCCGCGCAGGACGGTGTGCCTTGTCACTTTGTAGCGCGGGCGTTCCGGGATGTTGGTTTTAAGGGTCAGGCTGCGCTCTATGGAGGGCAGGGATAGCACCGAGACGTTGAGGGCGTTGGGGTTGGCGGGGAGGTTGGTTTGCTGGCTCGGGGCGGTGGGTTGGGCTTGGGGTGCGGGGGCTGGAGGGGTGGAGGGGCTTTGGGTTTTCCAGTAGGCGAACCCCAGCATGGCGGCGGCGAGGAGCAGGGTTAATATCCAACTGAGCAGGTTGAACCAGCGGGAGGGGGTTGTCTTATCCATTCTGCAATTTTATACCCGCGCCTTACATGGGTTCATTAAGAGTTTCTAAGAAGTCTATGTTGTTTTTGGTTTTGGAAATGCGGGTGATAAGGGCTTCGGTGGCAACTGTGGAGTCCATTCCTGCGCCCTGGGGCGGGTTGCTGGTCATTTGGGAGTACATCCGCCGCATCGTCCACACACGCGGGAGGATGTCTGGTCCGAGGAGCAGGTCTTCGCGCCGGGTGGAGGAGCGTTCAATATCTACGGCGGGGAAGACGCGCCGTTCTTGCAGTTTGCGGGAGAGGTGTAACTCCATGTTGCCGGTTCCCTTAAATTCTTCGTAAACTACATCGTCGAGGCGGGAGCCGGTATCAACCAGGCAGGTGGCGATGATGGTGAGGGAGCCGCCTTCTTCGATGTTGCGGGCTGCGCCGAAGAAGTGTTTGGGCGGGTATAGCGCGGAGGGGTCCATGCCGCCGGAGAGGGTGCGCCCGGAGGGGTTCACGGTCAGGTTGTAGGCGCGTGCCAGGCGGGTGATGGAATCCATGAGGATGACGACGTGCCTGCCAATTTCCACCAGGCGTTTGGCGCGGTCCAGGGCTATTTCGGCGGTGCGGACGTGGCTGGTTACGGGTTCGTCAAAGGTGGAGGCTATCACCTCGGCATCTACCGAGCGGTCCATGTCGGTCACTTCTTCGGGGCGTTCCCCAATCAGAGCGACCATCAGGTGAACGTCCGGGTATTGGGTGGAGATGGCGTTGGCGATTTGCTTGAGGATGGTGGTCTTGCCCGCCTTGGGGGGAGAGACTATCAGCCCGCGTTGCCCGCGTCCAATGGGGGCGATGAGGTTGATGACGCGGGTGGAGAGGATGTCGCTTTTGGTTTCCAGGTCGAAGCGTTTGTCTGGGAAGATGGGGGTCAGGTTTTCAAATCTTTGGCGGCGGCGGGCTTCGTCTGGGTCTACGCCGTTCACGCTTTCCACCTTAATCATGCCCCAATGTCTTTCGGATTCGCGTGGCGGGCGTACATGGCCGATGATTAAGTCGCCGGAGCGCAGTTCGTAGCGGCGCAGTTGGGCTTGCGAGACGTATACATCATCATCGCTGATGGTGTAACGCGCCGAGCGTAGGAAGCCGATGCCTTCGTCCATAATTTCCAGGATGCCGCCTCGAATTTCCAACCCTTCGCGTGCGGCTTCTTCCTGACGCAGACGCAAGACGAGGGCTTCTTTTTTGAGGCGGTTGGCGTTTTCGATGCCGTATTCTTTCATTGCCATGTAACGCAATTCGGGCAGGGGCTTACTTTCAAGTTCGAGGATATTCATCATGTTTTTATTCTCTGTGCGGGGGTTGTTGGAATACGAAAATGCGCCCCTGGGGGGCGTGTTCTAGGAATGAATTGTGAAAGGATGGGAAAATCTCATCTGCAAATGGCGGCGTTGCCGCCAGACCCCAAAATATATTTGATAGTTTGAAACCGGGGGAAGCGAATAGATTATAGCATAGTTTAGGGGGCGAAATGTGGAAGCCGTGCTATAATCGCGCTTACCTGTAAGGGGATGACAGGCTTCGACGGGAGAGGCTGGTCCCGAAATGCGTGCCGAGAGTGTGCCGAGCTCGAAAAATCAGCACAAACCTTAAGTGCCAATCGCACTTCCTACGCTGCTATGCCCCTCGCTGCCTAATCCGCAGTAGAAGCAAAACAGCCCGCCCCAAGAGGGGCGGCGTCTGCCACTACCGAACGCGACCCGGAGAGTGAGCGGGCGAAAAAAAGGTCAGCGTGCCGCACCGCCACGTCACTAACGGTGCGAAAGAGGGCTTTCGGGTCTGAGTGAATGGCTGCCGGGAGGGTTTGTCTGCTGCGCCCCCGGTAGCGACAGATGCAACAGACTACGCACGTAGTATTTCGAGGGTCGAATTTTTCGGACGCGGGTTCGATTCCCGCCATCTCCACCTTTGCAAACGCCCCCGCAATGGGGGCGTTTGTGTTTTTGTGGGGCGTTAGCACTGACTTTCCAGGCTATCGAGAATGGTGGTTGTGTCTGGTTTGTTGGGGATGAGGCAGAGGAATTGAAAGGGTTCCTCCCCGATGTTTTGATACCAATGGGGGACGTTTTCCGGGATGAAGACGACATCGCCTTGCTGGACTTCGTATTCTTCTGCGCCGATGCCGATGCGAGCTCTACCGCCCAGGACGTATTGCTCATGCTCAACGGTGTTGGTGTGGCGGGGCATTCCGCCGCCCACTTCCATCACAAAGCGGCGCATGGCAAAGTTGGGTCCTTCTTCTGCGGAGATGAGGACTTGCCGGGTGGTTTTTGTTCCGGCGCTAACGACTTCTGCGGGTACATTTTGGGTGTGCTTTACAGACATGGGGTTCCTCCGGTGGATAAGGTGAGGGGTATTGTAACCGTAAGTTTCAGCCAACGGGGGCGATGCTGCCGTTTTCCACCCGCCAGAGGGAGGCGTTTTGGGCGAATGTTTCGCCAAAGTTTTGCGCGTCTGTGGTGGTGAGCAGGCTTTGTTCGCTTTCTTCCAGGGTGGCGAGCAGGTCGGCGCGGCGTTGTTGGTCCAGTTCTGCCATTACTTCGTCCAGCAGGATGAGGGGCCATTCGCCGGTTTTTTGCTTCATCCATTCCACTTCTGCCAATTTGAGGGCAAGCAGGGTGGTACGGATTTGCCCTCTGGAGCCGTAGTCGCCGAGAGGGATGCCGTTGGCGAGGAAGCGCAGGTCGTCCCGGTGAGGTCCCAGCAGGGTGATGCCGCGTGCCAGTTCCTCCGGACGGTTTTTTTTGAGGGCGGCGGCAAACCCGGCGTGGATTTCCGTTGGGGTGTAGGCGCTGCGATTGG